>JADGMZ010000321.1 GCA_015234495.1 Brevundimonas sp.
TAGTCGCCTCGCTTTCCCGTGTCAAGCGATCATTCCGAAGAGCGATCTCTTTTCAGCGGCCCCGCCGGAGGCGAGGGAGGCGCTGTTTAGCGCCTCATTTTCCTGCGTCAAGTGGTTCTTTTTAAAGAAGAACCTCTGTCTGCAAACCACCCTGGAAGGGGCGGCGGAGGCGGCTCTCTAAGGAAGGCCGTTCTCCGTGTCAACCGGGCTTTTCAGCCTTTTCGCGGATCGGGAAGGCCGGAGCCTTCAGGCCGCAAAAAACCGTCCGGAAAGCCGAGAGGCTCGCCTCTGTATCGCCCGACGATTCGATTGGAGCGCGGAACCTAGCCGAAACACCTTAAGGAAGCAACCCGCTTTCGCGAACTTCTTCCCGGGAAACCGTGGAGGCTTTCGTCTCCGTGGCCCCGGCGGCCGGCCCGTTTCCGAGCGAGGCGGCGATATACGCAGCGGCCTTCCGGACCGCAAGCCGATTCCTGCGGAATCTTCGATTTTCTCGCGGACTCCCGGTCGCCGGGCGGCGTTCCTCCGGAGCGATCGCCGCGGCCCTCAACCGGCGGCGATATAGGTACGCAGGGATTCCGCTTCTTGGGTGGCTTCGGCGATCTGGCATTTGACCACGTCGCCGATCGAGATCACCCCGGCCAGCCGACCGTCCCGCAACACCGGCAGATGGCGGATGCGCCGGTCGGTCATCCGTTCCATCAGGATCCCCACCGTCTCGGCCGGGGCGGCGAACACGATGTCGGCGGTCATGAAGTCGGCGACCGGCCGGTCCAGCGCGCCTGCGCCCTCGCGGGCCAGTCCCCTGACCACGTCCCGCTCCGACAGGACCCCTACGGCGCGATCCCCTTCGCAGACGATCAGGGCGCCGACCTTGCGCCGGTCCAGCTCGCCGCACGCCTCGCCCAGCCGCATATCGGGGGGGATGCTGTAGACGGCGTCGCCCTTGTCCTTGAGAATTTCGGCGACCAGCATCGCGGCTCCTCCCTCTCTATATAAAGAGCGCGACCGCGGACGGGCCGCTTCAGTCGAAAGGGTCGCCCAGATCGGCCGGGGAATCAAATGACGTCCGCCGTGAACGGAACAGTCGCGTCCACGGCCCGATCAGCAAGGCGCCGGCGATGAAGCCGAAGGCATGCGCTTCCCAGGCGATGCGCGTGTTCCCCGGGTCTCCGACGAGGCCGATTACGCCGGTGATCATGTTCAGGGCCATGATGACCGCGGCCATGACCAGGAAGCGGCGGTCCGTAAGGCCCGTCAGCCGGCCATCCCGGCGTCCGACCAGCCGCAGGGCCGCTCCGACCAGACCGAAGACCGCCGCCGAGGCGCCGCCCAGGGCGTCCGGACTGGCCGGATGCACGACGGCGTAGCCGACGGCGCCGATCAGGCCCGTGGCCACATAGAAGGCCAGAAACCCCGCGACGCCCCTCGCCCCGGTCAGCAGCCGGGCCACCGGCGGCCCGAAGATCATGGCCACGACGGCGTTCACCGCCACATGCGTCCACCCGCCGTGAATGAACATGGAGGTGAACACCGTCGGCCAGCCCTCGCCGCGCCACAGCGAGGCGGGCTGGAAAGGCCAGCGACAGGCCGCCGTCCGGCAGGTGGGTCTGCAACCAGTACATCGCCGGCAGCGAGGCGGCGAGAATCACCACCACGGCCGGCGCGTTGAAGATTCGTTCGGGCGGCTGCTGGGTCAGGGTCTGGCTCCGACGTCCGGGGCGACGAAACCCCACAATGGCAAGCGGTTCTTAATAACCATGATCCAGATTGGCACGGGGGTTGCTTGCCGGCCCGTAAACCATGCCCGCCCGTGGAGGTTTCGCCTTGACCATCCGGCTGAAGATCATCCCCGCCCTGTTCGGCGCCGCCCTGCTCGCCACGCCCTGCGCGGTCCAGGCCCAGTCGGCCGGCTCGTCCGGCATGGGAACCTATCAGGCCGGCTATGGCGCCTCGCGCTACACCACGGCCCGCCCCCAGACAGGTTCGACCCGCGACCAGAACGGCAATCGCCTGATCGTCAACGGCATCATCCAGTCCGGCGCCAACACCTATTCCAGCGCCAGCGGCGGCGTTTCGTCCCATTTCTCGGGCGTGGGTGGCGCCAATGGCGGCACGGCCATCGGCGGCTCGACGGCCATCGGCAACAGCCTGAACGTCGTGGTCCAGGGCAACCACAACACCGTCATCGTCAACTCGACGCAGACCAATACCGGCAACGTCACCGCCGGAACCAACCTGAACGGCACGCTGAGGCTTCCATGATCCACGGTCCGTCCGTTCGACGTTTCAAGGCGGTTGTCGCCGCCGGCGCGATCGCCGCGCTGCTGGGCGGCTGCATTTCCGCCTCGGCGGGGCCGCAGGGGACCTACGCCACGCCCATCGGCAATGCGCCGGTGACGGCGAACCCGACGCCCTATTCGGCCGCCCTGTACTGCATGGCCGACTACGCCCGGCGTTATAACCTGCCCTCCCCCCGCATGGCCGTGGGCCGGATCAGCGACTACACCGGCACGGTCTCGGCCGACGGCGGTCGCCAGATCACCGGCGGCGCGTCACAGATGGCGATGACGGCCCTGGCGAAAGCCGGGGCCCGCCAGGTCGAACGCTATGACACCTCGGTGTCGGAGATGGAGCTGCGCTACGCCAACAACCGCCTGATTGGCGACGAAGGCCCCGCGGGAGCCGACGACAACCAGTATCGCCGCATCCTGGCGGGCCAGGTGCCGGGGTCGGACTTCTACATCGTCGGCGGCATCACCG
>JADGMZ010000322.1 GCA_015234495.1 Brevundimonas sp.
CTGGCGGAAGGACTCCGCCAGACCGGCGGCTGGGCCGATCGCAGAAAGTCGCGTCCATACAATCTGTTCTATGGCGACATTGAAGCAGATGCGCAGGCGCGGCTGGCGGTCTGGCAGGCGGCGCGGAACGGCTAGTCGACGCCCGGACGGTCGTTCCGCCAGTCGAACAGGGCCTCCAGCACCTTGACCGCCTCGCCGCGTGGCGAGGTCAGGTCCTGGTCACGGCCGAGCACCAGCCGGGCGTCGTCGGCGGCGGCGAGCAGCAGCTCGCGGTGGCGGATCGGGTCGGCGAAGCGGTAGGCCGGAAAGCCGCTCTGCCGGAGGCCCAGCGGGTCGCCGCCGCCGCGCAGGCGAAAATCCTCCTCGGCGATCTCGAAACCGTCCTCGGTGCGGCGCAGGGTCTCCAGCCGGACCCGGGCGGTCTCCCCAAGGCCGTCGTCGCCGCCGCCGTAGAGCAGCAGGCAGGTGCTGGCGGCCGAGCCGCGTCCGACCCGGCCGCGCAGCTGGTGCAGCTGGGCCAAGCCGAAACGGTCGGCGTGCTCGATGACCATGATCGAGGCGTTCGGGACGTCGACGCCGACCTCGACCACGGTCGTGGCGACCAGCAGCGGCGTGCGGCCGTCGGCGAAGTCGGCCATGACGGCCTCGCGCTCGGCGCCGGCCATCTGGCCGTGGGCCAGGCCGACCTCGACCCCCATGATGCGGCGCAGATCCGCCGCGCGGGCCTCGGCGGCGGCGAGGTCGGAAGCCTCGCTCTCGGCCACCAACGGGCAGATCCAGTAGGCCTGGGCGCCGCCGTCCAGCGCCGCCTTGAGCCGCTTGGCCACCTCGCCGATGCGGGCCAGCGGCAGCACCGCCGTGGTCACCGGCGTGCGGCCCGGCGGCTTTTCGGTCAGACGCGAGACCTCCAGTTCGCCGTACTGGGTCAGCTCGAGGGTGCGCGGGATGGGGGTCGCCGACATGGTCAGCAGGTGGACCCCGCCGGCGCGCGGGTCGCCCTTGGCCTGCAGCCTCTGGCGCTCGTTGACGCCGAAGCGGTGCTGTTCGTCGATCACGGCCAGGGCCAGCCGGTCGAAGCGGACGGCGTCCTGGAACAGGGCGTGGGTGCCGATGGCGACCCGCGCCTCGCCCGAAGCCAGGGCGGCGAGACGGGACCGCCGCTCGGCCGGGGTGTCGCGGCCGGTGAGCAGGACGGTCGCCACGCCCGCCGCCTGCAGCATCGGTGACAGGCGCTGGAAATGCTGGCGGGCGAGGATCTCCGTCGGGGCCATCAGGGCCGACTGGAAGCCCGAGGCGGCGGCGTCAGCGAGGGCCAGGGCGGCCACGGCGGTCTTGCCAGAGCCGACGTCGCCCTGAAGCAGACGGCCCATCTGCTCGCCCGAGGCGAGGTCGCGGCGGATCTCGGCGACGGCCCGGGCCTGCGCCCCGGTCAGTTCGAAGGGCAGGGCGGCCAGCAGTCGCTCCGACGGCTCCCCCGGGCGGATCGCCGGCGCCGACGTGACCTGCCGGGCGCGGCGGCGGCGGGCGAGAGCCAACTGATGGGCCAGCAGTTCGTCATAGGCGAGTCGCTGACGCGCCGGAGCGTCCGGCTCCAGGTCGGGCTCGGCGGCCGGAGCGTGCAACTGCTCCAGGGCGGCCCGCCAGCCGGGCCAGCGCCGCCTGGCCAGCCAGGCGGGGTCCTGCCACTCCGGCAGCTCGGGCGCATGCTCCAGCGCCTGCCTCACCAGCTTGCGGGTGACCCGCGAGGTCAGGCCCTGGGTGGCGGGATAGACCGGCTCGACGGCGGCGATGTCGCCGGCTTCCTCGGGGCGGAACACGTCCGGATGGACGATCTGGACCTCGTTGTTGAAGCGCTCGACCTTGCCGGAGACCAGGCGGCGCTGGCCCCTGGGCAGGAGGCGGTCGATCGCCTGTCCCGAGCCGCCGAACCAGATCAGATGGACGAAGCCGGTGTCGTCGACGGCCCGCACCTTGATCGGGACGCCCGGCTTGCCGGGGACGATCAGGCGATCGATGACGATGTCGAAGACGCCCACCAGGCCCTCGACCGCCGTGGTCGCGGTCATCGGCCGGCGCACGATCAGGCCGGAGGGCGACAGGAACAGCAGGTCGCGGACCAGCGGCCCCGCCAGCTTCTGCACGAGCGGCAGGATCCTGGGCCCCACCCCCTTGAGGGTGGAGACCTCCGCGAACAGGGGAAAGAGACTCGGCGGCCGCATCGGCGACAGCATAGCTGGCGAAAGGCGGCGTGGAACGCTATCTGACCGCACTTCATTGAAGCGCTGCGCGCGGCGGCTCGCCGGTCGGGGGCGTTTCCACGATTTTCACCGGGCAAGGATGCTTGTGGCCGATACCGACGCACGCCTGAAAGAGAGACTGGGCCGCATCGCCTTCCGGGCGTGGCGGCGGGGATTCCGCGAGGCGGACCTGGTGCTGGGGCCGTTCGTGGACCACGTCGGATCGACGCTGGACGCGGCCGAGCTGGACGCCTTCGAGGCCCTGCTGGCCGAGGACGACGATCACCGGCTCTACGCCTGGATCATCGGCACGGCGGAGGCGCCGCCGGAACATGACACCCCGGTGCTGGCGAAGATCCGCGCCTTCATGCGCGAACACGTCGCCGCCGCCGTGGCCGAGGGCGCCGGTTGATGGACGCCCGGGTTCCCAGTCGGACGGATCAGGAGCTGGGCGGGGCGCCGGAGGGGCTGGACGCCCTGACCGTGGCCGAGCGTCTGAC
>JADGMZ010000323.1 GCA_015234495.1 Brevundimonas sp.
CGTAGGAGAAGGTCACTACGCAGGCCTCGCCCAGGGCGTCCGTCTGATAGCCGGTCAGGACGTGCCAGATGTCGTGCAGGTCGCGCAGACGGCGCGAATACCACAGCACCGGATGAGGCTCGTCGGCCAGCGGGGCGACCTTGCGCGACTCCTCCGCCAGCCCCTCGGCGGTGAAGCCGCGGGCGTCCCGGAAGTCGCGATAGGCGGCGCCGACCGTGCCGGGCCCGAACCGGCCCAGCCAGACCGGATCGTCCAGCTTGTGGGCCAGCTCCTCGCGCAGGAAGGCCTGACGACCGCCCTCCATGGTCTTCAGCAGGCGGTCGTAGCCGCGGGCGATCGAGCGGCCCGACAGGGCGCGCATGATCTCGAACACCTGGGCGGTGTCCTCCTTGTTGCGGATCAGCCGGCCGAAGGCCCGCACCGCAGTCAGCGGCTCCAGCCTCTGGGGGCGGAAGGGTTCGGAAATCTCGAAGTCGGCGGCGGCGGTCATGCTCGGGTCCTGCCTTCCGGGAACGGGCGGAGCATAGCGCGGACCGGGGCCCAGGTGAACGGCGATCATGAAACGCCCGGCTCGCCCGGCGAAGCCTGCTCGGCTAGGTTGGCGCCATGCTCAGGAAACGCTCCGTCTCCCTGTCCGGCCACGCCACCTCGGTGGCGCTGGAGGCCGAGTTCTGGGCCGTGCTGGATCAGATCGCGGCGGCGACCGGGCTGAACCAGGCCGGGCTGATGAAGCGGATCGACGAGCGGCGCGGGCGCACGCCGCTGGCTTCGGCCTGCCGGCTGCTGGCCCTGGCCTGGGCGGGCGGCGACCGATCCTTCGGCGAGGAGGCGGCCCCCGATTGACAGCGGCCAAGGTTGGCGCATCCTCCGCCCAGGAGAGCGCATCATGGCCGACAATCGACTGATCCCCGCCGCCGTCTTCGGCGGCATCCTGGCGCTTGGTCTGATCGGCGGCGGCGCCCTGGTCGGCCAGGGCGTGGTCAACGCCCGCATCGGCGATCGCTCGGTCACCGTCCGCGGGCTCGCCGAGCGCGACGTGCAGGCCGATCTGGCGGTGCTGCCGCTGCGTTTCACGTCCTCGGGCGACGTGCTGTCGGAGGTGCAGGCGCGGATCGACGCCGACTTGGTCATCGTGCGGCGGTTCCTGACCGCGCAGGGCTATCCCGCCGACGCCGTCACCCTCGGCCGGCTCGAGGTCGCCGACCGACGCTCGCGCGAGTACGGCAGCCAGGACGGCGGGCCGCGCTTCATCCTCGCCCAGACGGTGGTGGTCAGAACCACGGACGTGGCGCGGGTGCAGGCCACGACCCGGGCCCTCAACGACCTGGTCCGCCAGGGCGTGGTGCTGCAGGACTTCAGCGGCCCGTCCTACATCTTCACCAAGCTCAACGACGTGCGGCCAGCGATGATCGCCGAGGCGACGGCTTCGGCGCGATCCGGGGCCGCCCAGTTCGCCGAGGACTCGGGCGCCCCGCTGGGGCCGATCCAGCGGGCCACCCAGGGCAGTTTCGAAATCCTGCCGCGCGAGGGTTACGGCGACGCCAGCCAGTCCCCGGACCAGAGGGTCCGGGTCGTGACCACGATCAGCTACCGCCTGAAATAGCGGCTCAGTTGGCCGGGGCTGGAGACGGGTCCGGCACCGTCGGCGGCTCGACCTGGGGCAGGTCGGGCAGGTCGGGCGCCTTCGGCGCATCCGGCAGCGTGGGGGCCGGCAGATCCACGTCGAGGTCGACCTCGGTGCCGGTGGCCCGCTCCAGGCCGCCGTTCGAGAACACCACGATGGCGATGATGACCAGCACGACCAGCAGGCCGCCGACCAGGAAGCCGATCCAGCCGGCGCCGCCGCGGTCGCCCGACGAGGGGTTGTTGATGGTGGTGTGATGCACGACTTCCGGACGATCGTTCGGGTCGCGCGGCGGAGGGACGTTGGGATCGGTCATCGGTCAGCCTCCCGTGCCGGGAACCGACGGCGCGGAGACTTCCGGCACGTCGACATTGACGTCAACCTGTTCCGGGGCGCCGGTCCCGCCGCGGGCGAAGACGAACCAGGCGACGATGGCCAGCACGACCACGACCGCGCCGACGATAAAGGCGAGACCGGTATTGCCGCCCCCGCCCCCGGTGTTGTTGATGTTGTCAGCCAAGGCCGTTCCTCCAGGTCCGCTTACGACCGTCGAGGAACGGCTTGGCCGTGGCGCGGTTCCGCCGCGTCAGCGCGGCGGGAGGCGGTCGCGGATTTCACCCATCCGGTTGTACATGAGGTACATCAGCAGCCACATCTCGCAGACGAACCGCCAGAACACGAGATAGATCAGCCCCATGATCGGGGCGATGATGATCATCAGGAAGCCGGGCCCGCCGCCGCCATATTCTCCGCCGAAAGCGCCCATGACGCCGCCGCCGAACATGGCCATCAGGGTGAACAGCAGAATCCCGACGAGGCCGATGTAGTAGACGATCTTGATCAGCATGCTGCCGATCAGGTGATCGAAGCCCCAGAACCGCTTGATGAAGTCCTGTACGCCGGCCGATCCGGTTCCGTTGGTGTCCATGGTCATGTCGCCCTCCCAGAGCATCGGAGCCTGTCGCCCCCACGGCGCAGTCTGTAGGCCCGCCCAGCGCGTGTAAAGAACAGCGCTCTCGGAGCCCGCCACCCTCTGGCCGCACAGCATGTGCTACATATGTTCTCCGATTCCAGAGACGCCCGAGTTCCGTGACCGACCTGCCCGCTCC
>JADGMZ010000324.1 GCA_015234495.1 Brevundimonas sp.
CCCGAGGCGGTCGACGTCATGGCCGACGACGGCCGTCTGCGGCAGGTGCTGTTCAACCTCGCCGGCAACGCCGTGAAGTTCACCGAAAGCGGCGGGGTCCGCATCTCGGTCGAACGCTCCGGCGGCTCGATGAAGACGCCGCGCCTCGCCTTCATCGTCGACGACACCGGCCCGGGCGTCCCCGCCGAGGCCCGCGCCCGCATCTTCGAGGAGTTCGGCCACGTCGACGCCTCCGACGCCAGCCGCTTCGGCGGCGCCGGCCTCGGCCTGGCGGTGGTCCGCAAGCTCGCCAAGGCCATGGGCGGGACGGTCAGCGTCGCCGACCGGCCCGGGGGACCCGGCGCCCGCTTCCGCTTCGAGGCCGCCTTCCCGGCGGTCAAGGGCGCGCCGGCGCGCGACCTGCCGCTGTCCGGCCAGTCCGTGGCCGTGGTCACGCCGGATCCCTTCGTCCGCGCCGCCGCCGAGTCCCAGATCGCCGCCTCGGGCGGCGTCGTCGCCGCCACGGCGAAGGTGGCGCTCATCGACCACGCCGCCCGCGAGCCCGGCGAGGGCCTGGTGTCCCGCCCGGCCGACGCCCGCGGCATCGTCCTGCTCAAGCCGTCGGAGCGCGACCTGATCGCCCGCTACCGCTCGGCCGGCTTCCACGGCTATCTGATCAAGCCCCTGCGCCGCGCCTCGCTGGCCGAGCGGGTGCTGGCCGCCTCGGGCGCCCGCGAGGCGATGCAGCCCGGACCGCCGCCGCCGCCGCCCGAGGACGACCGCGTCGCCCTGACCCGCTTCTCGGGCATCCGCGTGCTGCTGGTCGAGGACAATCCCGTCGGCGCGCTGCTGGCCTCGACGCTGTTGAAGCGCGAGGGCTGCGCGGTGGAGACCGCCGCCAGCGGCTATGAGGCGCTCGATGCGCTGAAGCGGGCCCGCTACGATCTGGTGTTCATGGACATGCGGATGCCCGGCATGGACGGCCCCAGCGCCGCCCGCGCCCTGCGCGCCCGCGGCGACGAGACCCCGATCGTGGCCCTGACCGCCCACGCCTTCGCCGAGGACCGCAAGACCTGTCTCGAGGCGGGCATGGATGACCACCTGGTCAAGCCGCTCGAGCTCGAGGCCCTGCGCGCCTCACTGGCCCGCTGGACGAACCGCGCGGAGCGCGCCAAGGTCGCCGTCGCATAGGGCGCCGGGGGCGCCCGTGAGGGACCGCCTATGGCCGAAGCCGCCGCCAAGCAGACGACCTGGGAATTCATCAAGTCGCTGCGCGACCGGCGCGTGCTGGTCATGCTGTTCCTGGGCGCAGCAGCGGGCCTTCCGTACTTTCTGATCTTCGACACCCTTTCGGCCTGGCTTCGACAGGAAGACCTGTCGCTGCAGTCCATCAGCGTCTTTGCGCTGGCCACCCTGTCCTACGCTTTGAAGTTCGTCTGGGCTCCCATCGTTGACCGGGTCAAAATTCCGTTTCTGGAGCCGCTGTTGGGCCAGCGCCGTTCGTGGATGGCGCTGATGCAGGTGCTCATCGTGCTCGGCCTTTGGCTTATCGCCGGGTCGGACCCATCCCTGAATCTCGGGCAGGTCGCCCTGCTGGCGGTCATGGTGGGCTTCTTCGGCGCGACGCAAGACGTGGCCATCGATGCGTGGCGCATCGAGGTGGTGGAGGAGAGCTTCTACGGCACCATGGCCGCCGCCTATCAGTGGGGTTACCGCATCGCGATGATCGTGGCCGGCGCCTTGCCGCTGGTGCTGGCGGATCAGTACGGCTGGAACCTCTCCTATGCGGTGATGGCCGGGTGCATGGTGATCGCCGTCGGCGCGACCCTGCTGGCCCCGCGCGAGAAGGCGCAGCGGCCGCTGATCAATCTCACCGCCGACATGGTCCCCCAGCCGGCGTTTGAAGTGGCCGAGTGGACCGGGCGCCTTCTGTTGATCCTGCTCGGCGCCCTGCTGGCGGGATCGGGTCTGGCCGCGAACGCCACCTTCCTGAACGCAGGCCTCGGCCTGTTCGGCCAGTCGGCCGAGGCGGCGGAGGCGTTCAAGGCCACATGGGAATCGCGGGCCACCGGCATCTTCATCCAGTTTCCTGCGGTGGTCGTCGGCCTCGGCCTGATCGCTTTGGCCTGTGTGCCGCTACCGGGCCAGCCGACCCGCCCCGGGGTTTATCTGAGACGGGCCTATGGCGAGCCGCTGGGGAATTTCTTCCAGCGTTTCAGCCTGAAGTTCGGCCTGCTGATCCTCGCCCTGATCTGCATGTACCGGCTGTCCGATTTCGTGCTGAACCTGATGAATCCGTTCTACATCGACCTCGGGTTCAGCCTCACCCAGATCGCTGAGGTGCGGAAGGTCTACGGCGTCGTCGCCTCGGTGCTTGGTATCGGCGTGGGGGCCTGGTCCGTCACACGCTTCGGAATCCTGCGGACCATGGTCATCGGGGTCTTCGCCAGCCCGTTGTCCAACCTGATCTTCATCTGGCTCGCCCCGCAGGGGGCCAGCATGTTCGCCCTGTACGGCGCCATTACGATCGACAATTTCGCCACCGGCTTCGCGGGGACGGCGCTCATTGTCTACATGTCCAGCCTGACGGCGGCGGGGTTCACGGCGACCCAGTATGCGCTTTTCAGCTCGCTCTACGCCATCATCGGCAAGATCGTCGCCTCGCAGAGCGGTCGCATCGTGGAAGGCTCGGCGCGAATGGCCGAAGCCGGGGGCTTCACCGCGATGTTCCGG
>JADGMZ010000325.1 GCA_015234495.1 Brevundimonas sp.
GTTTCGCACCGGACCACGGGATATCGCCATGATCGATCACATCGGACTCGCCGTCTCGGATCTCGCCCGCTCCCGCGCCTTCTACGAGACGGCCCTGGCGCCGCTCGGCTATCGGGTCGTGGCCGTGATCGAGCGCAATGAGGTCGGGGGGCGGGTGGTCATGTTCGGACGCGACGAACCGGTCTTCGTCATCGCCGACAAGGAACGGCCGGGCGAGGGCAATCACGTCGCCTTCCGCGCCGACGCCCGCTCACAGGTCGACGCCTTCCACGCCGCCGCCGTCGCCGCGGGCGGAAAGGACAACGGCGGCCCCGGCCTGCACGACCGCTACGGTCCCCACTACTACGCCGCCTTCGTGCTCGACCCGGACGGATTCAACATCGAGGCGGTCTGCCACGTGGCGGAATGACACCTCAGGAGCCGGCGGAGGAAGACAGCGCGCGAATTTTCGGGACCCGGGACAGATCGCGGCGCCGGTCCGAAAAAACTTGACGTTGACGTAAACGTAGGTTTTCTGGCCCTCACGCTGAGAACCGTCCTTATTGGAGACGCACCCATGGCCGACCCCTATATCTACGATGCGGTCCGCACCCCGCGCGGCAAGGGCAAGAAGGACGGCTCCCTGCACGAGATCACCGGCCTCAGCCTGGCCACCCAGGTGCTGGAAGCGCTCCGTGATCGCAACGACCTCGACACCGCGAAGGTCGATGACGTCATCCTCGGCTGCGTCACCCCGGTGGGCGAGCAGGGCGCCGACATCGCCCGCACCGCCGTGCTGACCGCCGGCTGGGCCCAGACCACCGCCGGCGTCCAGGTCAATCGCTTCTGCGCCTCGGGCCTCGAGGCCGTGAACATGGCAGCGGCCAAGGTCAAATCCGGCGAAGCCGACTTCGCCGTCGGCGGCGGCGTCGAGGCCATGAGCCGGGTTCCGATGGGCTCCGACGGCGGCGCCTGGCCGGTCGATCCGTCCAGCGCCTTCCCGACCTATTTCGTGCCCCAGGGCGTCTCGGCCGACATGATCGCCTCCAAGTGGGGCTTCAGCCGCGACGACGTCGACGCCTACTCCGTCGAGAGCCACAAGCGCGCCGCGCGCAGCTGGGCCGAGGGCCGGTTCTCGAACTCGGTGGTGCCGGTCAAGAACCAGCTCGGCCTCGTTCAGTTGGACCGCGACGAGACCATCCGCCCCAACACCGACATGCAGACCCTCGGTTCGCTGAACCCCTCCTTCGCCATGATGGGCGAGATGGCCTTCGACAGCGTCATCAACCAGCGCTACCCCGAGGTCGAGCGGGTCAACCACGTCCATACGCCCGGCAACTCCTCGGGCATCGTCGACGGCTCGGCCGGCGTGCTGATCGGCTCGCTCGAGGCAGGCAAGGCCGCCGGCCTCAAGCCGCGGGCGAAGATCGTCGGGGGCGCCTCGATCGGCTCGGAGCCGTCGATCATGCTGACCGGTCCGGAGTTCGTGACGCAGAAGCTGCTCGGCCGCCTCGGCATGACCACCGCGGACATCGATCTGTGGGAGCTCAACGAGGCCTTCGCCGCCGTGGTGCTGCGCTACATGCAGGCGCTCGACATCGACCACGACAAGATGAACGTCTGCGGCGGCGCGATCGCCATGGGCCACCCGCTCGGCGCCACCGGCGCGATGATCACCGGCACGGTGCTCGACGAGCTGGAGCGCTCGGGCAAGTCCACCGCCCTGATCACCCTGTGCATCGGCGGCGGCATGGGCACCGCCACCGTCATCGAACGCGTCTGAGCCGAGGGATCGTGACCATGGAAAACTTCAAGATCGACGTCGACGCCGACGGCATCGCCCTGATCACCTTCGACGTCCCCGGACGGTCGATGAACACCCTGACCTCAGGCGTGATGAAGGAAATCCCCGAGTGGGTCGAACGGGTGAAGACCGATGACGCCATCAAGGGCGCGGTGCTGACCTCGGGCAAGGCCTCGGGCTTCTGCGCCGGCGCCGACCTTGGCGACATGGCCTCCGGCATGCTCGGCGGCGCCGACCTGCAGGCCGCCTATGACGCCGGCTGGCGGCTGAACGGCGCCCTGCGCGCTCTGGAGACCTGCGGCAAGCCGGTGGCCGCGGCGATCAACGGCCTGGCGCTGGGCGGCGGCCTCGAACTGACCCTGGCCTGTCACTACCGCGTCGTCGGCGACAGCCCGAAGATCCAGCTCGGCCTGCCCGAGATCAAGGTCGGCCTGTTCCCCGGCGGCGGCGGCACCCAGCGCCTGACCCGCCTGATCGGCGTCCAGGCCGCCATGATGGCGATGAGCGAGGGCAAGTCCTTCCGCCCCAACGACGCCAAGGGCGCCGGCATCGTCCACGAGGTCGTGCCGGTCGGCGGCGAGGTCGAGGCGGCGAAGGCGTGGATCAAGGGCGGCGGCAAGGCCGTCCAGCCCTGGGACGAGAAGAGCTTCAAGCTGCCCGGCGGCGGCCCCTACCACCCCGCCGGCATCCAGAATTTCCTCGTCGGCAACGCCATGGTCCGCAAGCAGTCGTACGGCAACTATCCAGCCGTCATGAACCTGATGAAGGCGGTCTACGAAGGCGTGCAGGTGCCGATGGACGCCGCCCTGCGCATCGAGACCCGCTACTTCATCAAGACCCTGATGACGCCGCAGGCCCAGGGCATGATCCGCTCGCTGTTCCTCAGCAAGCAGGAGCTCGACAAGGGCGCCGTCCGCCCGGCCGGC
>JADGMZ010000326.1 GCA_015234495.1 Brevundimonas sp.
CCGCACGGTCCAGCTCTCGGCGCCGATGGGGATTCGCTGCGTCGCCCCCGGCGGCCCGGCCTCGGGCACGCTGAACACCGGAAAAGGATACAGCCGGTCATAGTCATAGCCCAGCGCCCGCGTCTCCAGCGTGGCGCTGACCGGTCGGGCCCCGGCCGCCCGGCCCTCTTCGTCGACGAAGCCGCCCACCTCCAGCGCCGTCCACTCAGCCGGGTACAGGTCCCGGCCCCGGTTGCCGTGCCAGGTCGCCCACACCCGGTCGACGTTGCTGTGGTGCAGCCAGAACATCGGGTCGCGCGCCGAGGTCCGGGCGTGCTTCATGGCCCCGCCCATCAGCTGGTGGATGTGGTTGTGGCCATAGCCCTCGACCATCCCCGCCCCGTCCGGCAACTTGCCGCAGAAGGTCTCGAAATCGTCCTCGGCCAGCCGCGCCGTATAGGGCGACTCGGCCCAGCGGGCGGCGGCGAAGTCGAGCGTCTCCACCCCCTCCGCCCGCCCCTCGTCGAACAGCGGCGCGTCCCTGTCGGAAATCCACTCCGGCAGGAAACGATGCTCCTGCCAGTCCCAGTAGGGCATGGCGAAGCCGTCATGCCCGGTCAGCTTCGCCACGATCCGCTCCAGGTGGACCAGCTGCTGCCGGTGCCACGGCAGGAACAGGCCGTTGTTGTGCTGGGCGTCGCGGTGATGGATCTGCGTCTGCCGCGCCCACGACAGGCCGTCGCGCCGCCGCCTCATGATGCGCACCGCCTCGCCGAAGGCGACCACGTCGTCGCTGGTCGCGGTCAGCTCGCCGGCCCCCTTGCGGATGCGCAGTCCCGCCTGCGCCCGCGCCGCCCCCGCCATGGCCATGGCCAGGGCCGCCCCGCCGGCCAGAGCCGCGCGCCGGTTCATCCTCATTTCCCAGCCCCTCCGCCTCAGGCGGACCGTTTCACGACTCCCCCGCCGGTGTCGAGGCGTCGGCCTCGTCCTGGCCGATGAAGCGCGCGTCCCGCACCGCCTCCCACATCTCGCGCACGCCCTGCCGCGGCTGGTAGACAGCAAACACGGCCAGCTGCGCCGTCCACACCTCCGAAAGCTGACGCACCGTGTCCGGGACCCAGCCCGGCGGCTGCTGCCGCGCCCAATTCAGCGGCGAGACGGCGTTGAACACCAGCAAGAAGGCCGTCGCCACCAGCATCGTCCGGCTGGTCCAGCGCCGCTCGCGCGCGGCGATGCCCTCGTCATCCAGCGGCGGCGCCGGCGGGAAGGCGAATCGGCCCAGGGCGACCAGGGCGTTCTCGCGGGTGGGCAGGTCGTGGGCGTCGGCCGTCTCGATCCAGTCGCTGGGCGGATCGGGCGGCGCGGCGAGGCTTTCGCCCAGCGGCGGGAACGGAGATTCCGGCCGGTGCACCGGGAAGGGCTCCAGCGGGATCGGCGGCTCGTCGCGAGAGTTGGTCATGCCTCCTCCAACGCCCTAGAACTGGAAATAGATGAAGGGGGCCACGCCCTCGGGACGCACCGCCTCGATCAGCAGTATCGCCGCCCCGGCCAGCAGGCCCAGGGTCAGGGACGGCGCCGCCTTGAGCCGCTCGCCCATCCCCTCGACCGCCCGCGGCGGCAGCCAGTGCATGGCCAGACCGCCGGCGATCAGGGTCAGCATCAGCGGCGTCAGCATGACCACCGGCCCCATCCGCCCCAGCCCCTCCAGCATCTGCAGCGCCAGATCGAAGCTCTCCGCCCGGAACAGGATCCAGCCCAGGCAGACGATGTGGAAGGTGGCCAGCACCCCGATCACCGTCGGCACGACCGCCCGGCCCCCCAGCGCGGCGCGGAACAGCCGCTCGATCACCTGTACGCCCCCATGCAGCGCGCCCCACGCCAGGAAGGTCAGCGCCGCCCCGTGCCACAGCCCGCCCAGCACCATGGTGATGAACACATTGATGCAGCTGGCCAACAGCCCCTTCCGCCCGCCGCCCAGCGGCACGTACAGATAGTCCCTCAGCCAGCTCGACAGGCTGATGTGCCAGCGCCGCCAGAAGGCCTGCAGCGAGCTGGCCCGGTACGGCTGGTCGAAATTGCGCGGGAAGGAATAGCCCAGCAGCGCCGCCAGCCCGATGGCCATGTCCGAATAGGCCGAGAAGTCGCAGTAGATCTGCACGGCATAGCCATAGACCGCCGCCGCGATGTCCACGGCCCCGAAGGCGCTCGGGTCGAAGAACACCGGATCGACCAGGTTCACCGACAGCTCCGAGGCGATCACCGTCTTCTTGAACAGGCCCCAGACGATCAGCAGCAGGCCGTGCGTCGCCATCACCCGCGTCAGCCGCGGCGTCCGCTCGAACTGCGGCAGCAGGTCCGACGCGCGCACGATCGGCCCCGCCACCAGGTGCGGGAAGAAGCTCAGCAGCAGCATGACGTCGAGCAGGCTCTTCGCCGGCGGCGTCTTCCCGCGATGCACGTCCACGACGTAGCTGATGCCCTGGAAGGTGAAGAAGCTGATCCCGACCGGCAGCACGATCTGCAGCAGCGGCAGGTCCCGCTCCCAACCGAACTGCGCCAGCAGCTCGCCCGCCTGTTCGACGAAGAAGCCGTAGTATTTGAAGAAGCCGAGGATCAGCAGGTTGGCCGCCACGCCCAGCCCGACCAGCCAGCCGGTCTTCGCCCCGCGCTCCCGGTCGCGCGCGATCAGCGCCGCCACGCCCCAGTTCAGTATGGCCGAGGCGATC
>JADGMZ010000327.1 GCA_015234495.1 Brevundimonas sp.
CCGGCGATGATCACCTTCGCCCCGCGTTGGTGCAGCGCCTCGGCCATGGCGCGGCCAATGCCCGAGCCGCCGCCGGTGATCAGGATGGTGTCGTTGCGGGTGTCCATAGGTCTGCTCCGTCGATTGGATTTCCGACGGGCGATCATCTATGGCTGACACTCTCCATCAGAAAGTAGGCACTCAACCGTGCTGTAGTTACCCGGAGGAGAGAAATGGCGGACGCGGGCCTCCAGGCCGAAAAAGATCTGCACGACGCCCCGCTGGACCCCAGGGTCGAGGCCCTCGTCAACGAGGTCATCGGCCGCGTCGCCGACAAATGGACGATGATCGTGCTCGAGGTGCTGGAGGAGCATGGCGAGCTGCGCTTCACCCGCATCGGCCAGCTGGCCGGGGGCATCAGCCAGAAGATGCTGACCCAGGCCCTGCGCGCCATGGAGCGCGACGGCCTCGTCGTGCGCACCGTCCACCCGGTCATCCCGCCGAAGGTGGAATACCGCCTGACCGACATGGGCCACAGCCTGTCCGAGGCCTTCTGCGGCGTCTGGACCTGGGCCGAGGCCCACCTCGACCGCATCGAGTCGGCCCGTCAGGCCTTCGACGCCCGCCGCGAGGCCTGACCCCCGATCAGCCCGTCGATGGCGGCCGGCAGTTCGTCGAAATGCCCGATCAGGGCGTCCGCCCCCAGCTCCGCCGCCGGGGTCAGGGTGTAGCCGAAGGTGGTCAGGATGCAGGGCGCGCCCGTTGCCCGCGCCGCGTCCAGGTCGGTGATGCTGTCGCCGACCATGACGGCCCGGGCCGGATCCCCGCCGGCCTGCAGCACCGCCTCGCGGATATGGGCCGCGTCCGGCTTGCGCGCCGACACCGACTGCGGCCCGCAGATCGAGGCGAAGCGGTCCTCCAGCCCGATGCCCCGGAACAGGGCCACGGCCAGCTCGGTCGGCTTGTTGGTGGCCACGCACAGGACGGCGCCGCGCGCCGCCAGCGCGTCCAGCGCCTCGACGGCCCCGGGATAGGCGGCGCTCTCGTCGGCGATATGGGCCAGGTAGTCGGTCAGGAAGGCCTCCAGCAGGGCCGGGGAGGCGGTCTCGTCCCACGCCACGCCCGCCGCCGCGAACCCCTGCTTCAGCAGCGCCACGGCGCCGTGGCCGATGTAGTTGCGCGCCTGTTCCAGCGACAGGGCGGGCAGGTCGTGCCGGACCAGCAGCCGGTTCAGCGTCCCCACCAGATCCGGCGCCGTCTCCACCAGCGTCCCGTCCAGGTCGAAGGCGATCGTCCAGCCCTCAAGGTCGCGCGTCATCCGCATCTCCCGCCGGCCGCCCCGATGGGCTAGACCGCACAGACGCCTAACCGCCGGACCGATTCATGACCAGCACGCCGCACCCCCGCGCCGCCATCATCCTCGCCGCCGGCCAGGGCACACGCATGAAGTCGCCGCTGCCCAAGGTGCTGCACCCGGTCGGCGGCCGCGCCATGCTGGACCACGCCATCGACGCCGCCGAGGCGCTGGGCTGCGAGCGCATCGTGGTGGTGGTCGGGACCCATTCGCCCGAGGTCCGCGCCCATGTCGTCAAACGGCTCGGCGAGGACGCCGTCGCCGTGCAGGACCCGCCGCTGGGCACCGGCCACGCGGTCCGCGCCGCCGAGGCCGTGCTGAGGGATTTCGTCGGCCAGGTGGTGATCACCTACGGCGACGTGCCCCTGCTGACCGCCGCCGACATCGAGCCGGTCTTCGCCGCCCACGACGGCGTCACCGTCATCGGCTTCGAGGCCCGCGACCCCGGCGCCTACGGCCGCCTCGTCATGGACGGCGACCAGCTCGCCGCCATCACCGAGGCGAAGGAGGCCTCGCCCGAGGTACTGGCGCTGACGACCTGCAACTCCGGCGTCATGGCCGCCCCGGTCGGCCTGCTGTTCGAGCTGCTCGCCGAGGTCCGCAACGACAACGCCAAGGGCGAATTCTACCTGACCGACGTGGTCGAGCTGGCCCGCAAACGCGGCGCCCCGACCCGCGCGGTGATGGCCCCCGAGGACGCGGTCATGGGCGTCAACGCCCAGGCCGAGCTGGCCGAGGCCGAGGCTCTGTTCCAGAAGCTCCGCCGCGACGCCTTCCTCGCCGCCGGCGTGACCATGCCCGCCCCCGACACCGTGCATTTCGCGTACGACACCGAGGTCGGCGCCGGAACGACCATCGAGCCCTACGTCGTCTTCGGCCCCGGCGCGAAGATCGCCTCCGGCGCCCGCATCCGCGCCTTCAGCCACGTCGAGGGCGCGACCGTGGCCGCCGGCGCCGAGGTCGGCCCCTACGCCCGCCTGCGCCCCGGCGCGAACCTCGGCGAGAAGGTCAAGGTCGGCAATTTCGTCGAGGTCAAGAACGTCCGCATGGCCGCCGGCGCCAAGGCCAACCACCTGTCCTACCTCGGCGACGGCGAGGTCGGCGCCAGGGCCAACATCGGCGCCGGCACCATCTTCTGCAACTACGACGGCTTCTTCAAACACCGCACCACGGTGGGCGAGGGCGCCTTCGTCGGCTCCAACAGCTCGCTGGTCGCCCCCGTGACCATCGGCGCGGGGGCCATGGTCGGCTCGGGCTCGGTGATCACCCGCGACGTCGACCCCGGCGATCTCGCCCTGGCCCGGGGTCAGCAGTCGGCCAAACCCGGCTGGGCGGCGCGATTCATGGATGCGATGCGGGCGAAGAA
>JADGMZ010000328.1 GCA_015234495.1 Brevundimonas sp.
CTCCGGCACGATCAGCAGCACCCGGTCGCCCGGCTTTGGTCGTCCGCTGCGCATGAAGGCCTCCAGCATGACCCAGATCGAGGCCGAGCCGATGTTGCCCGTCTCCGGCAGGGTGGTGAACCACTTTTCCTCCGGGATCATGGCGGCGGTGTTCTCCAGCAGCCCGACGATCTCCTCGCGCAGCGACCGCGCGGAGTAGTGGCACAACAGGTGATCGACCGCGTCCGGGACGATCCGGCCGCTGTCGACCTTCTCCAGCCACACCCCGATCCACGCCCGGATGACGATCTTCAGCAGCTCGAAATCCTGCAGCAGCGCCACCGCCCCGGCCGCATGCGCCGCCGTCGGCCCGGCGTGGCTCCAGGCGCTGGCCATGTCGGCCCGGTCGGCCCGCGTCGATCCGGCCCACATGCACGGGTCGAACCGCCCCGCCAGCGAGGTCAGGTCGATCCACTCCACCTTCAGCGACAGACCGTCCGGCCGCGGCCGCGGCTCCATCACCACCGCCCCCGCCCCGTCCGACAGGGTGAACCTCAGGAAGTCCGCCTCGGTCGCCAGCCGCCCCCTGGCGTCGACCAGGGCCGTGCCCTCGTAGAAGCCGGGCCGGAACCAGCGCGACGAGAACTCGGCGGCGGCGGCGACGGCGACCTCCGCCTCCCCGGCCCGCACCTGCAGCCACGCCCCCTTGGCCGCCATCAGGGCCGAGGCGCACACCGACTGGTAGCTGGCGACCTCCATCGGCCCGCCGCCCAGTTCGGCCTGCACCGCCGTCGCATGCCCCGGCACGAGGTAGTCGCCCTGGGTCGTCGCCGTGGCCAGATGCTGCAGGTCGCCGAGGCCCAGCCCGGCGTCGTCCAGCGCCGCCGAAACCGCCTTCGCCGTCATGCCGGCGTTGCTGTCAAGCACCGCCCCGTCGGGGCCCAGGGCGTAGTGGCGGGTGCGGATGCCGTTCCAGCGCAGGGCGCGCCGCCCGACCACCGAGTCGCGGCCGTGGATGCGGCCGATATGGTCCTCCATCCGCTCGCCGCCGACCGCCCCGCCCGGCAGATGGGCCCCGACCCCGGTGATGTAGACGTCCCTCAGGCGCGGTGCGCTGTCGCTCATCCGGGCAGGTTGCCCGACAACCGGCGGCGGAAGAAGGGCCTGCGGATGACGGTCCGGTCAGGTGGCGGCCGCCCGCCCCGGCTGCGCCAGCCGCCACAGGTTGGCGAATAGCCGGTAGACCAGGCTGATCGCCATGATGGCCAGCACCCAGGTCGCCACCACCGACAGCGTGCTGGCGATCCCGGTCAGGTCGCGGCTGCCGTCGCCCAGCCCCTGCAGGCGGGCGAAGTCCAGCAGGCTCCAGTCGCCCGCCACCCGGGCGGTCTCGCCGTCGCGGCTCAGGGTGAACCAGTGCCCCGCCTCGAGGATCAGCCAGGTCAGCCACAGGCCGGCCGCGGCCAGGGCCGCCTCGCCCACGGCCCGCATGCGCGCCCGGTGCGGCCGGAACAGGCCGTCGAGGTCGATCGACATGCGGATCAGGCCATAGACCAGGATCGGCAGGAACAGGGTCGTCCAGATCGGCGCCCCGGTCACGGCGGCGTCCTCGCCGCGGAGTCCCACCTGGCCCAGGGCCGGCAGGTGGATGAGGCCGATCCACCACAGCAGGAACAGGCCGGTGGCGAGCAGCGAGAACAGGTGCTCGCCGCCGGGCCAGCGCTTGTGGCCGCGCGGCGCCCAGGTCTGTTTCGCCGTCTCCGAGCCCGTCACCGACGCACCCCAGACGGCCGGGTCCGACAGGCCGAAGGCGCCGAGATCCTTGACTCGCCAGCGGGTCAGCCACTTCGGCCGCACCCCGTAGTGCTCGAAGATCGCCGCCGCCAGGGTCGCCGCCCCGATCAGCGTCAGCCCCGCGCCGAAGAAGCCGTGGAAGGCCTGGGCGATGGCCTGGCCCGCGTTCGACGGCCCGCTGACCAGATGGATGAACAGGCCGATGGCCTGCACCGCCAGCAGCACCAGCAGCCCGGCCTTCACCCCGAACAGCCAGTAGGGAAACAGCTCTGGCCCGACCAGCGAGTCCGGCCCCTTGCGATAGCGCGCCGCCACCACCAGCGG
Source organism: Brevundimonas sp. (assembly GCA_015234495.1). GTDB lineage: Bacteria > Pseudomonadota > Alphaproteobacteria > Caulobacterales > Caulobacteraceae > Brevundimonas. The sequence goes on from JADGMZ010000328.1 coordinate 2,098, forward strand.
ATGGCCGATCTCGTGCAGGATGGCCTCCTGCTCGTCCTCGGTCAGGGCCCGGCCCAGCTCCTCCTCCTTCGCCTCGAACCGGCTCAGGATCAGGTCGCGCAGCTCGGCGATGATGTCCTCCCGCTCGTCCTGCGGCAGCTGGGCGGCGACGGCGTTCAGATAGCGATCGATCAGGTCCATGGCGTTGTCTCCCACCCCCGTTTCAGAGAATCTTGTCCAGCGAGGCCGAGATGCCCCGCCACTCGTCGGCCAGGGCCGACAGCATCGCTTCGCCCATGGGCGACAGCCGGTAGAAGCGCTTCTTGCGCTTCTCCTCCTCGCGCCACTCGCTGGTCAGCAGCCCCTGGCTCTCCAGCCGGCGCAGCAGCGGATAGAGGGTGCTCTCCTCCATCTCGAGCCCGTCCGAGGCCAGCGCCTGGCGCAGGGTGTAGCCGTAGCGCTCCTCCCGCAGCCGGGCGAGCACGGCCAGAACCAGCGAGCCGCGGCGCAACTCCAGCCGCATGGATTCAAACATTTCCGGATCGACGACCATGGCTGCACCCGACGTCAAATAGTGTGTGACACACAGTGTATGCCGCATACTGTATGAGCC
>JADGMZ010000329.1 GCA_015234495.1 Brevundimonas sp.
CAAGCGAGCGCAGCCCCTCGGTGTCCGACTTGGACACCGACTTCGGCGGGATGCGGGCCATGCGGGCGATGACGGCCTCGACCTCCTTCTGGCCGATGACCTTCTTGCGCTTCGATTCCGGCAGCAGCATCTGCGACGCCCCCGCCTCGTCGATCACGTCGATCGCCTTGTCCGGCAGTTTGCGGTCGGTCATGTAGCGCGCCGACAACTCCACCGCCGTGCGGATCGCCGCATCGGTGTAGCGCAGCTTGTGATGGCCCTCGTAGGAGGTCTTCAGCCCCTTCAGGATCTTGATCGTGTCGTCGACGGTGGGTTCGTTGACGTCGATCTTCTGGAAGCGGCGGGCCAGGGCCCGGTCCTTCTCGAAATGCTGGCGGTACTCCTTGTAGGTCGTCGAGCCCATGCAGCGCAGCGTGCCCGAGGCCAGCGCCGGCTTCAGAAGGTTCGACGCGTCCATGGCCCCGCCCGAGGTGGCGCCGGCGCCGATCACCGTGTGAATCTCGTCGATGAACAGGATCGCGTTGTCGTGGTTCTCCAGCTCCTTGACGACCTGCTTCAGCCGCTCCTCGAAGTCGCCGCGGTAGCGCGTGCCGGCCAGCAGCGCCCCCATGTCGAGGCTGTAGATGGTCGCACCTTCCAGCACGTCCGGCACCTCGTGGTTGACGATCTTGCGGGCCAGGCCCTCGGCGATGGCGGTCTTGCCGACGCCCGGGTCGCCGACCAGCAGCGGATTGTTCTTGGTCCGCCGGCACAGGATCTGGATCGAGCGGTCGACCTCGGCCTGGCGACCGATCAGCGGGTCGATCTTGCCGTGCCGCGCCTTCTCGTTGAGATCGACGCAATAAGCCTCCAGGGCCTCGCCGCCGGTCTTGGCCGCGGCCGCGTCCTCGGCGTCCTCGGGGCTGGCGCCCGGACGCGCCGGACGGGTTTCGCCGCCCTTCTTGGCGATGCCGTGCGCGATGTAGTTGACCGCGTCGTAGCGGGTCATGTCCTGCTCCTGCAGGAAATAGGCGGCGTGGCTCTCGCGCTCCGAGAAGATGGCGACCAGCACATTGGCGCCGGTGACCTCCTCGCGGCCCGAGCTCTGGACGTGGATCACGGCGCGCTGGATGACGCGCTGGAAGCCCGCCGTCGGCTTGGCGTCCTCGCCGTCCGAGGTGGCCAGCGCCGCCAGGTCGGTGTCGACATACAGGGTCAGCGCCGTCTTCAGACTGGCCAGGTCGACGTTGCAGGCGGTCATCACATTGGCGGCGTCCGGGTCGTCGACCAGGGCGAGCAGCAGGTGCTCGAGCGTGGCGTACTCATGCCGGCGCTCGTTCGCGAAATGGACGGCGCGGTGCAGTGTCTCTTCGAGAGGACGCGAAAACGAAGGCATGGCAGGTTCCTCTCAGTCCTTTTCCATCGTGCATTGCAGCGGGTGCTGGTGACGGCGCGCCGTCTCCACCACCTGGGCGACCTTGGTCTCGGCCACTTCGTAGGTGAAGACGCCGCACACCCCGACCCCATGCTGGTGCACATGCAGCATGATGCGGGTGGCGTCCTCGCGGCTCTTCTGGAAGAACCGCTCCAGCACGTAGACGACGAATTCCATCGGCGTGTAGTCGTCGTTCAGGATCAGCACCCGATACAGCGAGGGCTTCTGAAGCTTCGGTTTTGTCTCGGTGATCGTGGCGGCGCCTGGGCCCTCGCCTTGATCACCGATCTTGCGAGACGGCGACATTCGTTGTCCGGTTGGGGAGTCGATGGACAGATAGGGAATGATGGCCGGATTTGAAGCGGCGTCCAGTCACAGCTTGCGTGACGGCCGCAGGTTCCCGCGGGACGGGTGAATTCGCAGCCTCCGACCCATGCGAAAAGGGCCCCGGCGTGTGCGCCGGGGCCCTCCTGACTCGTTGAAGCGGGCGCCTTAGCGGGCGGCCTGGAACTTCTCGACCGAGGCGGTGACGCGCTCGTTGATCGGTTTGAAGCTGTCCTTGACCGAGGCGGTGAAGACATCCGTCATGCGGGTGACTTCGGCCAGGTAGGTCTCGGCGGCCGACTTGGCCCAGTTGGTCTGCAGTTCGACCAGTTCCTGGACCGAACGGGCGGCGGCCAGCGACTGGGCGGCGGCGACGCCGTCTTCCCAGCTCTTCTTGCCGTAGGCCACGGTCTGGGCCGACAGGGCTTCGGCGCCCTTCTGGGCGGCGGTCGCCGAGGCGACCATGGCCTCGAGGTTCTTCTTGCCCTCGACGTTCAGCTCGGTCAGGCCGGCCACCGACTTGTCGGCGGCTTCGCGGAACGCCTGGGCGCCGGCGGCCTGGATCTTCTCGGCCTGGGCCTGGACCTTGTCGGCGGCGGCCTTGGCGGTGTCGGCGGTCTTCTTCACGGTTTCGGCGCTGTCGGCCATGGTATCTCTCCTGAACCTGTCGCGGCCTGGCCGCTGTGATGTGTTCCGCAGCGGGGTGATCCCACCGCGACAGGGGCTCATATGGTGCACGTGCGAACAAAGGTCAAGGGGTCATTGTGCGGTGCACAATAGGTCCTGGCCGCCGCCCGCCGGGCAAGGGCGCTTCACAAAACCGTTGACGGCTTGTTTACCCTCACGAAACCCCGATGACGCATGTTAGCCTTTGTTTCAGCGTCGCGTGGTGGGGCCGCCGTCGCGCTTAAAGTCTAGTGAGGCCTGCTCTTGTCGATCTTCGCC
>JADGMZ010000330.1 GCA_015234495.1 Brevundimonas sp.
CGGCGGCGCTCCAGTTGTTGGACGGGGTCGCGGTCCAGCGCTGGTACAGGGTCCAGTCCCGCGTCAGCCACAACTCGGCGATGGTGGCGCGTTCGGCCGCCGTCGACTGGGCCAGACCCTCGCGGTCGGCGCGGGCGAAGACGATCATCCGCACCTCGAGGCCGGCGGCGCGCAGCTTGGGCGCCTCCTCGCGCTCGTAGCGCTGCATGGCGGCCGAGTCGCGATAGCCGATGATGTACAGCGGCTCGCCCCCGCCCCCCGAGGTCAGCCACGAGGCCTCGTCCAGCAGGTCCTGAATCTCCGCCTGGTGGCGGGTCACCGTCACCGGCTGGAAGCGGGCGTAGAAATGCTGATACGCCCAGACGCCCCCGATCGCGAGGACCAGGCCGAGCAGGGCGGCGAGGGCGGACCAGACGAAAAAGCGACGCATGCGGGGAGGCGCTCCAGCTTCACAGTAGCGGAGACGTTAACGCCTGCCGCCGCTTCGCGCACCCCCGGACGCCGGAGAGGCGAGCCTCAGCCCATCGTCGGGATGACGAAGCTGGAATCCGCGTGCTCCAGCTCGCTGTCGGGCCAGCGGGCGGTGACGGTCTTGACCTTGGTCCAGAACTTCACGCCCTCCATGCCGTGCTGGTTGGTGTCGCCGAAGGCCGAGCGCTTCCAGCCGCCGAAGGTGTGGTAGGCGACCGGCACCGGGATCGGCACGTTGATGCCGACCATGCCGACGTTGACCCGGGCCGCGAAGTCGCGCGCGGCGCGGCCGTTCTGGGTGAAGATGGCGACCCCGTTGCCGTACTGGTGCTTCGACGGCAGTTGCAGGGCTTCCTCGAAGCTGGCGGCGCGGACGATCTGCAGCACCGGGCCGAAGATCTCCTCCTTGTAGGACTCCATCTCCGGGGTGACGTTGTCGAACAGCGACGGGCCCATGAAGTAGCCGTCCTCGTGGCCCTGCAGGCTGAAGTCGCGCCCGTCGACGACCAGTTCGGCGCCTTCCTGAACGCCCTTTTCGATCCAGCCGGCGATCTTCGCCCGGTGCGCGGCGGTGACCACCGGGCCATAGTGGGCGTCCTTGTCGGTCGAGACGCCGACCTTGAGACGAGGGATTTCGGCGACCATGCGCTCGCGCAGTTCGTCGGCGGTCTGCTTGCCGACCGGAACGACTACGGGCAGGGCCATGCAGCGCTCGCCGGCCGAGCCGAAGGCGGCGCCCGACAGGTCCTTGATCACCTGGTCCATGTCGGCGTCGGGCAGGACGATGCCGTGGTTCTTGGCCCCGCCCATGGCCTGGACCCGTTTCCCGTGCTGGGCCCCCATCTGATAGACGTAGTGGGCGATGTCCGAGCTGCCGACGAAGCTGACGGCGTGGATCGACGGATGGGTCAGGATGGCGTCGACGGCGGTCTTGTCGCCGTGCACGACGTTCAGCACCCCGGCGGGAGCCCCCGCCTCCATCATCAGCTCGCCCAGACGCACCGGCACCGAGGGGTCGCGCTCCGAGGGCTTGAGGATGAAGGTGTTGCCGACGGCGATGGCGACGCCGAACATCCACATCGGGATCATGGCCGGGAAGTTGAACGGGGTGATGCCCGCCACCACGCCCAGCGGCTGGCGCATCGAATAGACGTCGATGCCCGGACCCGCGCCCCAGGTGTATTCGCCCTTCAGGGCGTGCGGGATGCCGCAGGCGAACTCGATCACGTCGAGGCCGCGGGCCACGTCGCCCTTGGCGTCGGCGATGACCTTGCCGTGTTCGGCCGACAGCATCTCGGCCAGTTCGTCCATGTTCGCCTCGACCAGGCGCTTGAACTCGAACATCACCCGCGCGCGGCGCTGGGGATTGGTCGAGGACCAGCCCTCGAAGGCGTTCTGGGCCGCCTGCACGGCGCGGTCCATTTCCGCCGCCGTGGCCAGCTGCACCCGCGCCTGCACCTCGCCGGTGTTCGGGTTGAACACGTCGGAGAAGCGGCCCGAGGCGCCGGTGAACGAGGCGCCGCCGATGAAATGGTTGATCTCGCGCATGTCTGAAGCGGTTCCTCGGCTGGTTGTTGTGGTTGGCGGCGGTTTAGACCCATGGACCGGCCCGCGCCAGTGCCGCGGATCGCCCGCCCGCCGTGTCAGACCGACGCGTCGAACAGGGCGTCGCGGGCGACGTCGGGCTTGAGCATCGGGAAGAAATGGGTGCCGCCCTCGACGGTCTCGACGGTGACCTGTTCAAGGCCGCGCGGCCGTTCCGGTACGCTGCAGGTCGAGCCGGTCCCGGCCTTCAATATGCGCACCGGCCGGTCCAGCCGTTTCAGCGCCCGCCACGGGTCGTGGCTCTGGGCCGCATAGTTCGAGGCCTCCCATTCCGGCGGGCAGGCCAGGGTCAGACCGTCCGCGGTCTCGATCAGACCGTCGGCGAGGTAGTCGGCCAGCACGGCCTCGGGCCAGCCGCGGAAGGCGCCCCGGCCGGCGTAGGCCTTCATGGCCTGCTCGCGACTGTCGAACACCGCGCGGCGACGCCGGGCGCTCCTCACCAGCGGGATGCGCGAGGGGATCCGGTCCAGCAGCGGCAGGTGGAAGGCGGCCACCGCCCAGCGCCGCCAGATCACAGGGTCCAGCAGCACCAGGCCGGACACCTTGTCGGGCCGCTCGGCCGCCGCGAGCTCCACGGCCTCGCCCCCGTCGGCCGCTTC
>JADGMZ010000331.1 GCA_015234495.1 Brevundimonas sp.
CGGTCTCGGCCAGCAGCAGGCCGGCGATCAGCGCGCCGAGGCTCATCGACAGGCCGGCGGCCTGGGCGGCCAGGCCGGCGCCGACGACGACCAGCAGGCTGGCGGCGACGAACATCTCCTGGCCGTGCCCGCGCGCCTTGGCCTTGGCCACGAAGCGGAACATCGGGCGCAGCACCAGCCGGCCCAGCACCACGATCACGGCGAGGCCGACAGCGGCCGGAACGAGGGTGAACAGGGCCGGGCCCAGCACCGCGGGATCAAACTCGCCCGCCGGCGTCGTGCCCGGCAGGACCGTCGCGGCCAGTACGGTGACGGTGATGAGGATCGGAGCCACGGACAGGTCCTGGGCGAGCAGCACGGAGAAGGTGGTCCGCCCCGTCGCTCCGGCCAGCTTGCCGCGCTCGGCCAGCACCGGCATCACCACCGCCGTCGAGGACAGGGCCAGGCCCATGCCGAGCACCGCGGCCGAGGCCAGGGTCTGGCCCATCAGCATGAACACCGCCGCCAGCCCGACGGCGCAGACGGCGACCTGGGTCAGCCCCAGACCAAAGACCAGCCGGCGCATCGACCTGAGCCGTTCCCAGGACAGCTCGAGCCCGATCATGAACAGCAGGAAGGAGACGCCGAGTTCGGACAGCGAACGGATCTGGTCGGCGTCGGATATGGTCAGCCACGACAGCCAGGGGGCGGCGTCGGACAGCCGCGCCAGCCCGTCGGGCCCGAACAGCACCCCCGCCGCGAGAAAGCCGAGAATGGGGCTGATCCTGAGACGGTTGAACAGCGGGACCATGACGCCCGCCGCGGCCAGGAAGACCACCAGATCCTTGTATTCGCCGCCGGCGCCGCCGTGACCTGTCATCCGTCCCCCGCGCCGTTCAGCCTACAGGCTGAAACGCCCTCCTGTCCGCATTTCCGTCGTTTGATGACAAAAAATTCAGACGACAGACCCCCTGCCCGGCGTAGGGTCTGGCCCGACCTTCCGCCAGGCGAAGTCAAGTCGAGGGATACCTTAATGAAGAAGCTGCTTATCGGCGCCGCCGTCGGCGCCCTGCTCGTGCCCGCCGCGCCCGTCATGGCGCAGCATTTTGCGGACGACGGCCACGACCACGCCTGCGTCGACGAGGCGTGCACGGTCTTCGAACTGTTCCAGGCTCCGGAACAGGGCGCGACCGTCCAGGGCTACCAGGGCATCGAGACGCCGAAGTACGGGACATGGGGCTTCGACCTGAACGGTCGCGACACCTCTGTCGCACCCGGCGACAGCTTCTTCCGCCACGCCAACGGCGCCGCCTTCGACGCCATGCAGATTCCGTCGGACCGCACCAGCTACGGGTCCTTCGCCCTGCTGCGCGAACTGTCCGACAACCGCGTCAAGGCGATGATCGAGGGCCTGACCGCGCGCACCGACCTGGCGCCGGGCTCGGACGAGCAGAAGATCGCCGCCGCCTACCGCGCCTATATGGACGAGGCCCGCATCGAGGCGCTGGACGCCCAGCCGCTGCAGCCCTACCTCGCCGCCATTCGCGCCGCCGACACCCATGAGAAGGCCGCCGTCTACATGGGCGAGACCCAGGGCCGCATCGGCGGCTCGATCTTCGGCACCGGCATCTCGACCGACCAGAAGGCGCCGACCCGCTACGTCGTCTCGACCGGCCAGTCGGGGCTCGGCCTGCCCAACCGCGACTACTATCTGGAAGAGCGCTGGGCCGAGAAGAAGGCGCTGTACCGCGCCTATGTCGAGCGCATGCTGGAGATGATCGGCTGGGAGAATCCCGCCGCCAACGCCGACGCCATCCTGGCCTTCGAGACCCGCATCGCCGAGGCGCACTGGACCCCGGTCCAGAACCGCAACCGCGACGAGACCTACAACGAATACACCATCGCCCAGTTGGCCGCCGACGCCCCCGGCTTCCCGTGGCAGGACTACTATTCGGCCATCGGCGTCGGCGAGGTTCCCCGCCTGATCGTGCGCCAGGACACGGCCATGCCGAAGATCGCCGCCATCTACGCCGAGACGCCGATCGAGGTGATCCAGGCCTGGCAGGCCTTCCACACCACCGACGACGGCGCGGGCCTGCTGTCGAAGCGCTTCTCGGACGCCCAGTGGGAATTCCGTTCGCGCGACCTGAACGGCCAGCCCGCCCAACGCTCGCGCGAGAAGCGCGGCATCAGCTTCGCCGAGGGTATGCTGGGCGAGGCCGTCGGCCGCCAGTACGTGGCCGAATACTTCCCGGCCGAATCCAAGGCCAAGATGGAGGATCTGGTCGCCAACCTGCGCACGGCGCTCGGCAACCGCATCAACACCTATGAGTGGATGAGCGCCGAGACCAAGGCCGCGGCCCAGGAGAAGCTGGCCAAGTTCACGGTCAAGATCGGCTATCCGAACAAGTGGCGGGACTACTCCGCCCTCGAGATCCGGCCCGACGACCTGTTCGGCAATGCCGAGCGCGCCGGCCTGTTCCAGTGGAACTACCGTCTCGCCCGGCTGAACGAGCCGGTCGACAAGGACGAGTGGGGCATGACCCCGCAGACGGTCAACGCCTACTATAACTCGACCAACAACGAGATCGTCTTCCCGGCCGCCATCCTGCAGCCGCCGTTCTTCGATCCGGACGCCGACCCGGCCGTCAACTACGGCGGCATCGGCGGGGTCATCGGCCACGAGATCGG
>JADGMZ010000332.1 GCA_015234495.1 Brevundimonas sp.
GGCGGCGCCTCGTCGGTCTACGGCGCCGACGCCGTCTCCGGCGTGGTCAACTACATCCTCCGCAAGGACTTCGAAGGTCTCGAAATCGACGCCAACTGGGGCCAGCTGGTCCAGGACGGCCCTGCCTCCTCGCAGCGCCTCTCGGTGCTGGCCGGGGTCAACCTGTTCGATGACCGCCTGAACATCTACGCTCACGCGGAATACGACGAACAGGAAGAGATCTACATCGAGCACATCCCCCAGTTCGCCGACGCTTCGGTGATTCTCGGGACGGACGCCGACCCCACCAACCCGCTGTTCGGCCCGGTCAGCGACGGCATCATCGACACCCACACCATCTTCTACGGCGCCCGGCGCCTGGACCGCCCGATGTGGGGTTCGACCACCCTGGCCAACATGCAGCGGCCCAGCCCGCTGAACGATCCGGACGTCGGGTACGCCGACTGCCCCGGGCCGTCGACCTCGGGCAACTGCTACTCGGTCGATCCGGCCTACACCTACTGGTATGACGGCCCGGTCGGCCGTCTCGCGAACTTCGGCACGCGCATCGGCGAGACCGGCGTCAACCGCCCGTGGAACATCGGCGGCGACGGCGAGCCCGCCAACGCGACCTCGTTCGACCAGCGGTCGCGCACGCCCTACCAGGAGTCCAAGCGCTACCAGGCCGGCCTGACCTTCCAGGTGACCGACAACATCGAGTTCTACGCTGAAGGCAAGTACACGACCGAAGACACCTTCGACGTCGGCCAGAATTCGTTCTGGGATATCTTCGTCACCAACTTCGGCCTCAGCGGCATGAACACTGGCGTTACGCCGGGTCTCATCAACGGCACGAGCCAGTTCTCGACCCGCCTGGACAACGCCTTCCTGCCGGCCAACGTGGCGGCCGCCATCGCTGGCAACACGTTCATGCGCTACGCCAGCCCGGATGCGGCCACCCCGGACCAGCCGGGCGCCCCGCTCGGCCTGGTGGCATCTCCGATCGCCAACCACCGCGGTTTCGGCATCGAGCGGACCCAGACCAACAACCGTGAAGTGACCCGCTGGGTCGCCGCGCTGGAAGGCAACTGGGACCGCGTCGGCTTCGTCGACAACGTGAACTGGACCCTCTCCTACGTTAAGGGCGAGCTGTACAACGTGAACCGGGAGGAAGGCCCCGACGCCATCCGCTTCGGCCATGCGATGGACTCGGTCGTCGACTTCGCCGGTGAAGTGAACGGCGCCCCGGGCGAGATCGTCTGCCGCGTTCAGCTGCTGAACGCCCGCGGCATTGCGATCGCAGAGCAGAACCCGAACACGGCCACGACCGTCTACACCAACCCGGACACCAATCCTGAAATCGCCGGCTGCGTGCCGTTGAACGTGTTCGGCATGGGCAACCAGAGCCAGGAAGCCCTCGACTACTTCACGACGGCGATCCGCGTTCGTCAGACCAATGAGCAGGAGAGTGCGGTCGCCGCCATCTCCGGTCAGATGTGGGACTTCTGGGGCGCCGGTCCGATCGGCGCCGCGGTGGGCGCGGAATACCGTCGCGAGTACACCGAAGGCGTGGGCCGCAGCGCCGACACCGCCGGCCGCTTGCTCCAGCTGAACACCGGCGCCGACTTCCTGCCGGCGGAGTACGAGTCGGAAGAGTGGTTCGCCGAAGTCTCGATCCCGCTGCTGCGTGACTCGTGGCTGGGCGAGTACGCCGAACTGAGCGGCTCGTACCGCGCGTTCGACTACACCACGGCCGGCGACGGCGACGTCTACGGCGTCAACCTGGTCTATCGCCCGATCCGCGACATCGGCTTCAAGACGAGCTTCAATACCTCGTTCCGGGCGCCGAGCCTGTCGGAGAACTTCCGTCCGTTCAGCCAGACCTTCGTCAACAGCTTCGTGGACCCCTGCCACACCGGCGTGATCGCCGGCTTCCAGGGTGACGATGCGGCCCAGGTCAAGGCCAACCGCATCGCCAACTGCACCCAGCTGGCCGCAGCCAAGGGCCTCGCCTACGACTTCGCTCAGACCACCGCGACCCAGGCGGACGATTACCGCCCGAACGCCTACGCGGGCATCGCCCGTGACCGAGGCGATGCCCACGCCGGCCTGATGCCGGAAACCTCGGAATCGTTCACCTTCTCGACGGTGATCGCGCCGCGGATGTTCCCGAACTTCTCGCTGGTTCTCGACTACTACGAGATCACCGTGAACGACGTGATCACTACGCCGAGCGGCCAGTTCCTGGCGAACGACTGCGTCAGCGGCGCTCAACTGAACGCCCAGACCTGCGGTCTGGTGTTCCGGAACAACCCGAACACCGGCGATCCGTTCGACGTGTTCAAGGTCGGCGCGCCGGCCGGCGACCCGATCGGCGGCTTCATCCTGGGTCCGATCAACCGGGCCAAGCTGGAGACCCGCGGTCTGGACTTCACGGTCAACTACTCGCTCGACACGGAAGAGGCGTGGGGCCGCAACTGGGGCCGCTTCAACTACAGCCTCGGCGGCCTGTGGCTGATCGATCAGAAGAACTTCACCGATCCGGCGGATCCGAACGCCTTCACCGACTCGACCAGCGGCGTCTTCTTCCCCCGCCTGGAGTTCGTCTCGCGTCTGACCTGGCGTCCGAACGACGTCCTGGCCCTGACCTGGACGGCTGACTGGCAGGCGTCCCAGGACCTCAACA
>JADGMZ010000333.1 GCA_015234495.1 Brevundimonas sp.
CCGCCACCCTCCAGCTTGACGCCGTCGCGGCGCGGGTTGCGCCGCGACGGCGTCAAGCTGGAGGGTGGCGGACAACCGCACCGTGTCCGCAAGGGGGGGGGCCGCGACGCCCGCCCGACCCCGGAACGCGCCTACGACCCCATGGCCAGCGAGCGGCCGCGTCAGGTCAACAATGATCCGCGCGGCGCCGAGCCTCGCCCGGTCGGCGAACTGAAGCGCCGGCCCCGCCGCCGCCGCCCGTCCAACGGCGGCAAGGGCTACGCCGCCAACGGCTAGCGCGGTCAGACAGCGCCCGTCGGCCCGCCCGACGGGCGCTTTCCGGCGCCAAACATTGTCGTCTCGCTTGCAACGTTGTAAGGGTGAGACTCATTCAACCCGGTTGGGGGCTATCCATGAAGAAGACCATCGCTGCAATCGCCGCTGGCGTAATGCTCATCGCCGGCCAGGCCGCGGCCGCCAACGGTTCCGCGACCCTGCGTGTCGGCGACCGTGTCGGCCCCACGGCTGACGCCGCCAGCGAGTTCGCCGGCGCGCCCCTGGTGCCGCTGCTGGTGATCGCCGGCATCCTCGTTCTCGGCATCTCGGATGCGAGCGACGATCCCGAAAGCGACTGAGTCCGGCCATCGACCACCCAGGGCCCCCGCTTCGGCGGGGGCTTTGTTGTGTCGGACGCCGCATGCGACAACGCCCGCCGGATCGCTCCGGCGGGCGTTTCGATGTCTCGATAGCCGTCTGTATCAGGCGGCGGCGGTGACCGGGGCGCTCGACTCCGACGGATCGCGCAGCACATAGCCGCGGCCCCAGACGGTCTCGATGTAGTGTTTGCCGCCGGCGGCCGTGGCCAGCTTCTTGCGCAGCTTGCAGATGAAGACGTCGATGATCTTCAGCTCGGGCTCGTCCATGCCGCCGTACAGGTGGTTGAGGAACATTTCCTTGGTCAGGGTGGTCCCCTTGCGGAGCGAGAGCAGCTCCAGCATCTGGTATTCCTTGCCCGTCAGGTGGACGCGGTGTCCATTCACCTCGACCGTCTTGCCGTCCAGGTTCACGGCGATCTCGCCGGTGTGGATGATGGCCTGGGCGTGACCCTTGGAGCGGCGGACCACGGCGTGGGTGCGCGCGATCAGCTCGTCCTTGTGGAAGGGCTTGGTCATGTAGTCGTCGGCGCCGCCGCCGAAGGTCTTGACCTTGGTCTCGATCTCGGTGGAGCCCGACAGGATCATCACCGGCGTGTTGACCTTGCCGACGCGCAGCTGGCGCAGGACTTCCAGGCCGTTCATGTCCGGCAGGTTCAGGTCCAGCAGGATCAGGTCATAATCGTAGATCTTGCCGAGATCGATGCCTTCCTCGCCGAGGTCGGTTGTGTAGACGTTGAAGCCTTCCGACTTCAGCATCAGCTCGATGCTCTGCGCCGTCGCATGATCATCTTCGATAAGCAGGACGCGCATTGATGCCCCTCCAGGCAGAGCTTGGCTGTAAATGTAACTGCCCCGTTTCGGGGTAACCTTGTTCGGACGTTAACGGCGGAAAAACTTAAGAAGGGTTAACGCCTGTCCCAAAACGAATCGTAGGCTGATTTGCGAATCGGCGTCGAGCGTCCTGAGTCAACGAGTCGAAGTTTTTTAACCTTTTGCCGCCAGCGACCGCCGATGCGTCCGATTTCGACGGACTGTAGACATATATTCCTATCTCCGGCAGCGCGCCGCCCGCGCCGCCGGCCAGGATGGGAGCAGGACGATGGAAAGGTATCGGGCGCCGGTGCGGCGCGAGGACAGGATCAGGGCGGCGCTGGCGCTGGAGCTGGTCTCGGCTTCGACCGGGGTGCCGAAGGAAATCATGCAGGTGCGCAGCCGGCTGGACGGCCGCGCCTGCCGGGCGCGGTGGCTGGCCATGTATCTGGCCTATGTGACGTTCGGCTGGCCGATGGACCGCGTGGCCCACGCCTTCGGCCTCAACCGGTCGACGGCCGCGGCCGCCTGCCGCTGGGCCGAGGACGGACGCGACCGGCCGGCCATGGACGATCTGCTCGAGCGGCTGGAACGCTGCGCCCGGGCCGTTCTGGAGGCGCCGGCGTGCGAATTGCCGGCATGAGCGCCGACCGCGCGCGAGGGCTGCTGGCGCGCCCGCACGGCTGGATCGAGCCGGCCCCCGGCGGCGGCTACGCGGTGCGCACCGGCGTCGACCGGCGCGCCCGGGTACGGTTGATCGTGGGCGAAGCGGAATTTCGGGCGCTTGTGGACGAGCCGGGCCTGACGCCGCGGCCCGGCGGCGGCTGGAAGGCGCGACGGGGGGACGTTCGACCGGCGGCGCCGCCCCCCGGGCGACCGGGTCTCATCGCGGGCTGTCGGGAATTGATCGACGGCGACGGGCGGATGCACAGCCACCCGGCCAACCTGGCCGGCTCGGCGATCGCCTGGCTGGCGGGACGGAGGGACTCCTCGGGCGCCCCCTGGGTCACGCCGGCGGAGCGCGCCGCCGCCGAACGCCTGGAGCTCGAGGCGGAAGTCGCCCTGGCCGGGCCGTCCCTGACGATGCGCTGGGACGCCCTGCCCCGTTCGGGGGGCGGCTCGGCCTCGCGGTTCGAGCCCGGCGACCGGGCGATGTCGGCGGCGCGACGGGTCGAGGCGGCCCTGGCCGCCCGCGGGCCGGCCCGCAGGCG
>JADGMZ010000334.1 GCA_015234495.1 Brevundimonas sp.
GGAGGTGGCGGAGACGCGGCGGGCCATGGCCCGCTTCGCCGCCGACGTCGGCTCGGGGGCCGAGACCGGCGGCGCCAAACAGCCGTTTCAGACCATCGTGCACATCGGCATCGGCGGCTCCGACCTGGGCCCGCGCCTGCTGTGGGACGCATTGCGGCCGCTGGAGCCGACGATCGACCTGCGCTTCGTGGCCAATATCGATCCGCGCGAGATGGCCGAGGCGCTGGCCGGTCTGGAGCCCGAGACCACGCTTGTGGTGGTGGTGTCCAAGACCTTCACCACCCAGGAGACCCTGGCCAACGCCGATCTGGCCAAGGCCTGGCTGGCCGAGAGTCTGCCGGCGAAGCGGATTCCGAGACATCTGGTCGGCGTCACCGCCGCGCCGGAGAAGGCCGAGACCTGGGGCTGCGGGCGAACCTTCGGGTTCCGCGACTGGGTCGGTGGCCGCTATTCGCTGTGGTCGGCGGTCAGCCTGTCGGTAGCCGTCGCCCTGGGCTGGGAGACGTTCGAGCGGGTGCTGGCCGGCGCCCGGGCCATGGACGAGCATTTCCTGACCGCGGACCTGGAGCGCAACGCCCCGGTGCTGACCGCCCTGGCGCAGGTGTTCAATGTCGAGGGACTGGGCCGGACCGCCCGCACCGTGGCCCCCTACGCCCATGGCCTGCGCCGCCTGCCGGCCTTCCTGCAGCAGCTCGAGATGGAGTCGAACGGCAAGGGGGTGAAGCGCGACGGCTCGCCGGTGGACACGGCGACGGGCCCAATCGTGTTCGGCGAGCCGGGCACCAACGGCCAGCACGCCTTCTTCCAGCAGATCCACCAGGGGCCCCAGACGGTCCCCGCCGAGTTCATCGTGGTGCGCCATACCTCGGAAGCCGCCCTCGACGATCGTCAGGGCGACGCGCCGCTGTGGTCGAACGCCCTGGCCCAGGCCCAGGCGCTGATGGTCGGCAAGACCGCAGCCGAGGCGCGGGCCGAACTGCTGGCGGCGGGCGCCGGCGAGGCGGAGGCCGACCGCCTGGCGCCGCACAAGACCTTCCCCGGCAACCGGCCGTCGACCACCCTGGTGATGGACGCCCTGACCCCCGAGTCGGTCGGGGCGCTGATCGCCCTGTACGAGCACAAGACCTTCGTCGAGGGCGTGATCTGGGACATCAACAGCTTCGACCAGTGGGGGGTGGAGCTGGGCAAGGTGCTGGCCAAGGCGATCCTGAAAGACGTTCAGGCGGGTGAACCGTCGGAAGGCCTCGACCCTTCGACGGCCGAGCTGATGAAGCGGCTGATGGTCTGACCCGCCCATGAAAAAGGCGGACACCGTCTCCAGCGCCCGCCTTCCTCGCCCACGCCCGGCCGGGCTCAGCCGGCCGGGGATAAGGGTCTGTGCCTACCAGCGACGGTCGTAGCGGTAGTCGCGGCGATAGTCGCGACGGTCACGCCGGTCGTAGCGGTAGCGCGAATTGTAGTCGCGGCTGTTGATGCCGTGCTCGCGCTCCCAGTGGCCCTGGTTCCGGTAGCAGCGGCCGCCGCGGTAGTAGTCGCAGTTGTCGTCATTGTCGGCGGTGGCGCCGATGGCGGCCCCGGCCAGGGCGCCGCCGGCGATATAGGTTCCGTCGCCATTGCCGATCAGGGCGCCGGCCAGGGCGCCGACGGCCGCGCCGATCAGCACGTCCTCGGTGCGGTCATTGTCGCGGTCCCGGTCGCGGTAGCGGCTCTGGGCGTCCGCCGGGGTGGCGGCGGCGAGGGTGAGCGCCATGGCGCCGACCGCAGCGGGGGCGGCGAAGGCGATTTTCGAAAGCGTCTTCATGGTCTGTCCTTCCCGGTTCTCGCGCAGGGTGCGCCGGTGAAGGCTCCTTATGCGCCTGTCCGCCTGAACAGGCCGGGGAGCCGCCGTTCATGCAGCGTTCATCGCCCTCGCCGCCGCCGGGGAAATTCGCCCGCCGGAGCTTGACGTGCGCGGGGGCGGGCCCTACCTGCCGCTCGCGTTAGCACTCGGAGGCCGCGGCTGCCAAAGCTGCATCCGGGCGCTCGATCAACTGTTTGGGAGACACTGAAGATGGCGTTTCGTCCGCTCGGCGACCGCGTGCTCGTGAAGCGCGTGGAAGAGGAATCCAAGACCAAGGGCGGGATCATCATCCCCGACACCGCCAAGGAAAAGCCCCAGGAAGGCGAAGTCGTCGCCGTGGGCCCCGGCGCCCGTGATGAAGACGGCAAGTATATCGCCATGGACCTGAAGGCCGGCGACCGCATCCTGTTCGGCAAGTGGTCGGGCACCGAGGTCAAGCTGGAAGGCGAGGACCTGATCATCATGAAGGAATCGGACGTCCTCGGCGTCCTGAGCTGAGTGATGAGTGGCCAGTGATTAGTGGCTGGCGCGATCGAGATCGATCCGGGCGCCGCCGCTAATCCCGACAATCACTAATCACTAATCACCAACCACTTCTTCAAGGAGCTGCCTCACATGGCCGCGAAACAAGTTCAGTTCTCCACCGAAGCCCGCGAGAAGATGCTGCGGGGCGTCAACGTCCTGGCCAATGCGGTCAAGGTCACGCTCGGCCCGAAAGGCCGCAACGTCATCATCCAGAAGTCCTTCGGCGCCCCGCGCTCGACCAAGGACGGCGTCTCGGTGGCCAAGGAGATCGAGCTGGAAGACGCCTTCGAG
>JADGMZ010000335.1 GCA_015234495.1 Brevundimonas sp.
GCCTGGGTCGGGCGCGTGTGGCGCTGAACCATGTTGATACCTTGCACGACGACGCGGTTTTCGGTCGGCAGAACCTTGGTGACCTTGCCGGTCCGGCCCTTGTCCTTGCCGGTCAGGACGACGACGTTGTCGCCGGTTTTGATCTTGGCGGCCATGACTACAGGACCTCCGGAGCCAGCGAGATGATCTTCATGTGGTTCTTGGCGCGCAGTTCGCGGGGAACCGGGCCGAAGATCCGCGTGCCGACGGGCTCGTTCTGCTTGTTGACGATGACGGCGGCCGACTTGTCGAAACGGATGACAGACCCGTCCTTGCGCATGATGTCCTTGGCGGTGCGCACGACGATGGCGCGCACGACGTCGCCCTTCTTCACGCGGCCGCGGGGAATGGCTTCCTTGACGGAAGCGACGATCGTGTCGCCCACCGAGGCGTAGCGGCGCTTGGAGCCGCCCAACACCTTGATGCACATGACCCGGCGAGCGCCCGAATTGTCGGCCACCTCCAGGTTAGTTTGCATCTGGATCATGGGATCCGATCCTTCTTACGAGGCCGAGGCGTTGGAAAGGACTTCCCAACGCTTCAGCTTGGACTTCGGGGCGCACTCGACGATGCGGGCCAGGTCGCCGACCTTGAGGGCGTTGGCTTCGTCGTGAGCATGATACTTCTTGGACAGACGGACGGTCTTCTTCAGGACGGGGTGCAGCAGGGTGCGCTCCACCTTGACCACGACAGTCTTGTCGCCCTTGTCGGAGACGACCACGCCTTCGAGAATTCGTTTCGGCATCTTCGTTTCCCTACGCGTTCACGCGCTTCTCACGCAGCAGCGTGGAGATGCGGGCGATGTCCTTGCGCACTTCCGAGACCCGGTGGGTCTTTTCCATCTGGCCGGTGGCGGCCTGGAAGCGCAGGTTGAACTGTTCCTTCTTGAGCTTCAGCAGCTCGTCGGACAGCTGGTCGGGCGTCTGGGCCCGCAGATCGGCGATCTTGGTCATGCGCCAACGTGCTCCGTATGGGCGACGCCGGCGTCGAGGCGGGTGACCACCTTGGTGCGGACCGGCAGCTTGGCGGCGCCGAGGCGCAGCGCCTCGCGGGCGATGTCGTCCGGCACGCCGTCGATTTCGAACAGGATGCGGCCCGGGTGGCAACGCGCGGCCCAGTGGTCCACGGCGCCCTTGCCCTTGCCCATCCGGACTTCGGCCGGCTTGCCCGTCACGGGCAGGTCGGGGAAGACGCGGATCCAGACGCGGCCCTGACGCTTCATCTGGCGGGTGATCGCGCGACGGGCCGCCTCGATCTGACGCGCAGTGATGCGTTCCGGCTCCACCGTCTTCAGCCCGTAAGAGCCGAAGTTCAGCGAGAAACCGCCCTTGGCGGCGCCGTGGATGCGGCCCTTGAAGGCCTTGCGGTACTTGGTCTTTTTCGGTTGCAGCATGACTTAGCCCTCACGCCCGCGGCGCTGACCGCGGTCGCCGCGCGGGCCACCCCGCTCACGGCCTTCATTCGACGACGGACCGGACGCTTCCTGGGCCCAACGCTTGTCCTGCGCCATCGGGTCGTGCTCGAGCACCTCGCCCTTGAAGACCCACACTTTGACACCGATGATGCCGTAGGTCGTCTTGGCCTGGATGAAGCCGTAGTCGATGTCGGCGCGCAGGGTGTGCAGCGGCACGCGGCCTTCGCGATACCATTCCATCCGCGCGATTTCCGCGCCGCCGAGGCGGCCCGAAACGTTGATGCGAACGCCCTTGGCGCCGAGGCGCATGGCGGACTGCATCGCCCGCTTCATGGCGCGGCGGAAGGCGATCCGGCGTTCCAGCTGCTGCGCGATGTTCTCGGCGATCAGCTGGGCGTCGGTTTCGGGCTTGCGGACTTCGACGATGTTCAGGTGAACCTCGCCTTCGGTCTGGGCCGAGATGTCCTTGCGCAGCTTCTCGATGTCGGCGCCCTTCTTGCCGATCACGACGCCCGGGCGGGCGGCGTAGATCGTCACGCGGCACTTCTTGTGCGGACGCTCGATGATGATGCGCGACACGCCGGCGGCGTTGAGGCGTTCCTTCAGCCACGTGCGCAGCTTCAGGTCCTGGTGCAGCAGCTTGGCGTAGTCGGCGCCGCCGGCGAACCAGCGGCTGTCCCACGTGCGGTTGACGCCAAGGCGCAGACCGATCGGATTTACTTTCTGACCCATCAGGCGGCCTCACCGGCTTCGCGGACCACGATGGTGATCTCCGCGAAAGGTTTCAGGATGCGCGACGAGCGGCCACGAGCGCGGCTCGCGAAACGCTTCATCACCAGGTTCTTGCCCACGAAGGCCTCGGCCACGACGAGGTTGTCGATGTCGAGGTTGTGGTTGTTCTCGGCGTTGGAAACCGCCGAATACAGGACCTTGCGAACGTCGGTGGCGATGCGCTTGCGGCTGAATTCCAGCTCGTTCAGCGCCTTCTGCACCGGCAGGCCGCGGATCGACTGGGCGACCAGGTTCAGCTTCTGGGGGCTGATCCGGACATTCACCAGCTTGGCGCGGGCTTCGGTCGGGGCGACCCGACGGGGGTTCTTGGTCTGGGCCATCAGTTATTTCCTTTTGGCCTTCTTGTCCGCCCCGACCCGGTCGTTCCCCGGGCACGCGGCGGACAAGAAGGCCAAAAG
>JADGMZ010000336.1 GCA_015234495.1 Brevundimonas sp.
CCAGGGAGCCTTCCAGCGCGCTCATGTGCATATCGGCGACGAAGCACGGGATCTCTGCCGACGCCAGCAGGGCTTCGGCGGCCGAAATCAGCACGAGATCGTTGGTTCTGAACAATTCAATCATCCTACCCCGATCCGTCGCCACGCTCGCGCCCAAGCTCACCGTTCGCCGGCCATGGCCGAGCCCAGACTTGCCGAGCCAGCGCTCCGCCCCTAGTTTGCCGCGTGCCGATGGAAAACAGAAGGTCGAGCGTGGTGGGCGTTGTCGTTCCCTTGGAAGAAAAAGTGCCGAACTCGGGCGTCGAGGGGCTGGTGGCCCTTGTGGCCGCCGACATGGAGCGCGTCAACCAGACGATCCTGTCCCGCACGGGCTCGGACGTCACGCTCATTCCCGAGGTGGCCAATCATCTGATCTCGTCCGGGGGCAAGAGGCTCCGGCCGATGCTGACGCTCGCGACCGCGGCGCTCTGCGGCTACAAGGGCGAGGGTCACGTCAAGCTCGCGGCCTCGGTCGAGTTCATGCACACCGCCACGCTGCTGCACGACGACGTCGTCGACGGCTCCAACCTGCGCCGCGGCAAGACCGCCGCCCACCTGATCTGGGGCGCCCCGTCCAGCGTGCTGGTCGGCGACTTCCTGTTCGCCCGCGCCTTCGAACTGATGGTCGAGACCGGCCAGATGCGCGCCCTGGGCATCCTCGCCACCGCCTCCAGCGTCATTTCCGAGGGCGAGGTGCTGCAGCTGACCCGCGCCCACGACCTGAACCTCGACCAGGACACCTATCTGCGCATCATCTCGGCCAAGACCGCCGAGCTGTTCGCGGCCGCCGCGGAGGCGGGCGCCGTCGGGGCGGGTGCCGACGAACCGACGGTCCAGGCCCTGCGTGCCTACGGCCTCAATCTCGGCATCGCCTTCCAGTTGGCCGACGACGCCCTGGACTATGGCGGCGCCTCGGCCAGCCTCGGCAAGAACGCCGGCGACGACTTCCAAGAAGGCAAGGCGACCCTGCCGCTGCTGCTGGCCGTGGCCCGCACGCGCGGGCGCGAGGACGCCTTCTGGGAGCGCACCATCACCGAGGGCCGGCGCACCGATGAGGACTTCGGCCGCGCCCGCGAGCTGGTCGTCGGCACGGGCGCCATCGGCGCCACCCTCGACACCGCCTGGGACTACGCCGCCGCCGCCCAGGAGGCGCTGGCGCCCCTGCCGGCCAGCGACTGGCGCACGGCGCTGGAGCAACTGGCGGACTTCGCCGTCAGCCGGGCGGCCTAACCTAGCGCAATCCCGCGCAGAACCGCTGGATGCGCCCGCACGCCTCCTCCAGCACGTCTTCCGAGGTCGCATAGCTGATGCGGAAATAGGGGCTCAGGCCGAAGGCCGAACCCTGCACCACCGCCACGCCCTCAGCGTTGAGCAGCTCGGTCGCGAAGGTATCGTCCCCGTCGATCACCACGCCGCCTTCGGTCCGCTTGCCGATCGCGCCCTCGATCGACGGATAGACGTAGAAGGCCCCCTCGGGCGTGGCGCAGCGGATGCCCGTCGCCTGGTTGAGCATCGACACCACCAGGTCACGGCGCGCCTCGAAATGCTTCGCCCGCTCGGCGATGAAGTCCTGCGGACCGTTCAGCGCCTCGACCGCCGCCCACTGGCTGATCGACGAGGGATTGGTCGTGGTCTGTCCCGCCACCTTGCGCATCAGGTCGATCAGCGGCTTCGGCCCGCCGCCGTAGCCGATGCGCCAGCCGGTCATGGCGTAGGCCTTGGACACGCCGTTCACCGTCAGCGTCCGCTCGAACAGGTCCGGCGCCACCTGGGCGATGGTCCGATAGTCGAAATCGCCGTAGATCAGGTGCTCGTACATGTCGTCGGTCAGCACCCAGACCTGCGGGTGACGGCGCAGAACCCCCGCCAGCGCCTCCAGCTCCTCGCCGGTATAGGCGGCGCCGGTCGGGTTCGACGGCGAGTTCAGGATCAGCCATTTCGTCCGCGGCGTGATCGCGGCCTCCAGAGCCTCGGGCCGGAGCTTGAAGCCGTCCGCCTCGTGCCCGACCACCGACACCGGCTCGCCGCCGGCCAGCAGCACCATGTCGGGATAGCTGACCCAGTAGGGGGCCGGCACGATCACCTCGTCGCGGGGCGACAGGGTGGCGAGGAGGGCGTTGTAGATCACCGTCTTGCCGCCCGGCGCGACATGGATCTGGCTGGTCTCGTAGGCGAGGCCGTTCTCGCGTTTGAACTTGGCCGCGACGGCCGCCTTCAGTTCGGGAATGCCGTCGACGTCGGTATATTTGGTTTCGCCGCGTCGGATGGCGGCGATGGCCGCTTCCTTGACGTTGTCCGGGGTGTCGAAGTCCGGCTCGCCGGTGCCCAGGCTGATCACTTCGCGCCCCTCGCGCTTCAGCTCGCGGGCGCGGGCGCTCGTCGCCAGGGTGGCGGACGGCTTGACGCGGGCGAGGGCGGCGGACTGCAGGCTGGACATGACGACTCCCGGAAAAGGCGCCCACTCCTTACGCAGTTGCGAAAGAGCGATCAAATAACCGCCCCTGTCCCCTCAGATCACCCGGCCGGCAGGTAGGACGGCGGAATCGGCGGGTCGGGGGTTTCGGCCAGCCAGTAGCCGCTGGTGGATTCTCAGCGTCTACTG
>JADGMZ010000337.1 GCA_015234495.1 Brevundimonas sp.
GCGGTGGCCGTTGTCGATGATGTCGCGACGCAGGACGTGGGCTTCGCATTCCTTGAACGCCGTGGCGAACTTGGAGGCGTCGACGCCGTCCGGCTTCTCGTCGGTCTTCACCAGGGCCTCGGCGGCCTTCTTCTTGGCCACGTCGACGCCCGAGCGGCGGTCGTACTTGCCAACGCGGGTGTAGGCGGCCTTGATGTCCTCGCCGACCAGCGACTGGATCGAGGCGACGATGTCCGAGACGTCGTCGGCTTGGAAGTCGAAGGGCTCCTTGGCGGCGTGCTCGGCCAGGTCGATGATCGCGTCGATCACCGGCTGCATGCCGCGATGCGCGAACATCAGGGCGTTGAGCATGATGTCTTCCGACAGCTCCCGGGCTTCGGATTCGACCATCATCAGGGCGTCCTGGGTGCCGGCGACGACCAGGTCGAGCTGGCTGTCGGGCATCTGGTCGAGGGTCGGGTTGAGCACCAGCTCGCCGTCGATATAGCCGACGCGGGCCGAGCCGATCGGGCCCATGAAGGGCACGCCCGAGATGGTCAGGGCGGCCGAGGCGGCGATCATGCCGAGCACGTCCGGGTCGTTCTCCATGTCGTGCTGGAGGACGGTGACGATGACCTGGGTCTCGTTCTTGAAGCCCTTGACGAACAGCGGGCGGATCGGGCGGTCGATCAGGCGGGAGACCAGGGTCTCCTTCTCGGTCGGACGGCCTTCACGCTTGAAATAGCCGCCCGGGATCTTGCCGGCGGCGAAGGTCTTTTCCTGGTAGTTGACGGTCAGCGGGAAGAAATCCAGGCCCGGCTTGGGCGCGCGGCCGTAGACGACGGTGGCCAGGACCACGGTCTCGCCGTAGGTCGCCAGCACGGCGCCGTCGGCCTGGCGGGCGATGCGGCCCGTCTCCAGCGTCAGCGGGCGTCCGGCCCACTCGATCGTCTTGCGTTTGATATCGAACATGTTTCGTCTTTCGTATCCCGCGGGCGGATTCCGCGCGGGGTCCCATCAGTGGGTGGAGCGTCGGGCGTTCAGTCCTTCGGTCCATGGGCCGCCACGCCATCGCGACGGGCCCGGGAGGTATGAGGACCGGTGTTCAGCCCTCGCGTCTGCGCCGGATAATCCCGCGGCGCGCGGTTTGGTTCTGGATGCGGAACGAGGCGCGGACGTGACGCCCGCGCCTCGAAAAAACTCTCCGCGTGTCTCCGCGCCCCCTTAGCGGCGCAGGTTCAGCTTGGCGATCAGCGCCGTGTAGCGCTCGCGATCGACCTTGTTCAGGTGGTCAAGAAGGCGACGGCGCTGCGAAACCATCTTGAGCAGGCCGCGGCGCGAGTGGTTGTCCTTCTTGTGGGTCTTGAAGTGCTCGGTGAGGTTGGCGATGCGTTCCGAAAGGATCGCGACCTGGACCTCGGCCGAACCGGTGTCCGCTTCGCTGCGGGCGTTGTCGGCGATGACTTCGTGCTTGCGTTCAGCCGTAATCGACATCGGGTAACTCCTTATTGGAGGTTGAATACGCGGTCGGGTTCAAAGCGACCGGCCCGCAACTGACCGAGAGCGACGAGGGTCTGGCCCTGAAAGGCTGAAACGGTTCTGGAGCCCTCCCGAAGGCGGCTCTTCAACGTTTCGACCTGTCTGGGGAGCAGAACGATCGGCCGTCCCTGCCGAAGCGAGAAGGCGTCTTGATCCGTCACGGCCAGCTCCGGGATGTCGTCCAGGGCGGTCGCGACGGGAAGCAAGCCTTCCGAGGCGGCGTCCCTATGCACCAGATCGGTCAGGAAATCCAGCGATACGGCGTTTTCCGTCGAGAACGGCCCGACCCGCTCGCGGCGCAGGGCCGAAACATGCCCCTCGGCCCCCAGCGCCGCCGCCAGGTCGCGGGCCAGCGACCGCACATAGACGCCCTTGCCGGTCCGCATGGTGATTTCGACATGGTCGGGGTCGGCCGCATCGGTGACCGCCGCCTCATGGATGGTCACGCGGCGCGAGGCCAGCTCGAACGCAGTCCCGTCGCGGGCCAGGTCGTAGGCCCGCTGACCGTCCACCTTGATCGCCGAATGGCGCGGCGGAACCTGGTCGATCTCGCCGACGAAGGCGGGCAGGGCGGCGCGCACCGCCTCGACCGACGGCCGCACATCGGAGCGGGCGACGATCTCGCCCTCGCGGTCGACGCTGTCGGTCGAGACGCCCCAGTTGATGGTGAAGCGATAGACCTTCTCGGCGTCCATCATGAACGGCACCGTCTTGGTCGCCTCGCCGAGCGCGATGGGCAGGATGCCCGAGGCCAGCGGGTCGAGCGTCCCGGCGTGCCCCGCCTTCTGGGCGTTGAACAGCCGCCGGATTTTCGAAACCGCCTCGGTCGAGCCCATCTCCAGCGGCTTGTCGAGGCAGACCCAGCCGTTGACGACCTCGCCCTTCTTGCGGCGGGCCATCAGTCTTCGTCTTGGTCGGGGCGGGCGATGTCCGCCTGGACCCGCGGATCGTCCAGCAGGCGGTTGAGCCGCTCGGCCGCCGCGAAACTCTCGTCGTGACGGAAGCGCAGGTCCGGGGTGAAGCGCATGTCGATGCGCCGACCGAGTACGCCCCGAAGGAATTTCGCGTGGGCGTTCAGTGCCTTGACGATCTCGTCGACGTGGCCGGCAACGAGGGCGCTGTCGACCCCGGCGCCCAGAGGCTCGACGAAGCAGGTGGCGTGCTTCAGGTCGGGGCTCATCCGCACCTCGGTGACGGTGACCGACACCCCCTCCATGGCCGGATCGTGGATGTCCTCCTCCCGCAGCACCTCGACGAGGGCGTGGCGGATCAGCTCGCCGGCGCGCAACTGGCGCTGGCTGACGGTCCCGGCCTTGGGATTGGGTTTGCGGCTGCTCATGGTGCTGTCCTCGTCGCCTGTCGGGGCTCGGACCCGGCTGAAAAAGCGAAGGGGCGGGGTCTAGGCCCCGGGGGCCTCGGTGTCCAGTTCGGCCCGGTCGATCGCCGCCATCAGCTCGGCAGAGGCGATCGAGCGGAACGGCCGCACCGGCAGCCCCGCCGCATTCAGCACCCCCGCCGTCCAGTGGTTGCACAGATGGGCGATGGAGAAGGTCTCCCGGCTGGCGAAGAAGCGGGCGTCGTCCCCGTCGCGTGCGGCGGCGATGCGCGGTCCACCCCCGGACAGGTCCAGCGAGGCCTCGATGCGCGACGCCATGGCCTCGAACCCCTCCGGCGTCAGGCGGAAGCTGCGCCGGCCGTCCTCGGCGAACAGCCGGCGCGGGTCGCGCTGGGCCGGGTCCAGCATGATCACCGACGGATTGCCCGGCCGGAAGAAGGCCCGCGCCCCATCGGGCAGCCGGCCCTCCATCGGGCTCTGGTCGACATAGAATTTGGCGTCGCCCCAGCCGATCAGGATCCAGTCGCCGGGGGGCAGGGCGCCTACGGCCCCGGCCAGAGCCCCCCCACGCGCCGCCAGCGCCGCCCGCGGCACGGCCAGGTCGGTGTGGAAGCCGTTGTCCAGCAGGTGCAGCTCCACCCCCGGGGCCCCCGGCGACGCCCGCCACCGGTCCATGTCGCCCGCCGTCGTCCACGTCCACAGCGCCGCGCCGAGGCCGATCACGGCGGCGACCACCAGGGACCGGAGGCCGGTGCGGGTGCGGGGGCGGCGGCTGGTCATCGGGCGGTGAAACTCCAGACCCCGCAAAGGGTCGTCTCCGGGGTCTGCGGTCCCACGGCCGGTCCGCGGAACAGCATCAGGTCGACGCGGTCGCGGCGGTGCAGCAGGGCGGCGACGCCCGCCAGTTCGCCGCCGCACAGCTTCAGCGGCGCGCCGGCCCGACCGCGGCCGGAGGCGACGACCTCGCGCAATTCGATCTGGGCGTCGGCGGGGGCCTTCAGGCGGGCGGCGAAGCTCCGGCCCGGGGCATAGGCGTCGCGTCCGGCGGCGATGCGCAGCGGGCGGGTGCGGATCACGTCGCCGTTCTCGAGCCGCAACTCGGCCCCGGCCGCGACCAGCACCCCGGCGGCGGCGCGCGTCGCCTCGTCCGCAGGGCCGTAGGTCCCGGCCAGGGCGGCGTCCCATTCAGGGTCGGCGGCGGCGGGGCCGGCCTCGGGCGCGACCGCCGACTTCAGCCCCTCCAGTCCGTCGGCCGCGCCCGAGGGCAGCCGGCCGGCCCAGTCGGCGACCCGTCCCACGGCGGGCCCGGCCTCGTCGCGCAGGGTCTGCCAGGCCGCCACCGTATGCTTCTGCTCGATGGCCAGCAGGAACAGCACCATGCAGACGAGCGACAGGGCGCCGGCGAGGCGCTTCATCGCGGTCTGGGAACGGGCCGGGGCGGCGGTCATGGTGCAACCCTAGCGAGGGTCGCGGGACAGGTGAACGCCTATCGCCCGATAGGGGCGCCGGCGTCGTCCAGTCCGCCGGCCGGCGGCGTCGCCCATTCCCCGCGCCAGGAATAGCTCAGCTGCACGCAATGGCGGAAGGCCCCGTCCGACCAGCGGCCGACCGCATGCAGGGTCAGCGGGCGGGCCAGACGGACCCGGCCCGACACCAGCCAGACCTCTTCCGCCCCCGGGCAGAGCGCCCGGGACAGGCCGCGGCCGTCGCCTTCGGGGGCGATGTGATAGATGCTGCTTTCGGTCGCGCCCGCCGGCAGGGCCCCGCGCACCGCGCCGGGTCCGCCGCGGCGGATGTCGGCGGACCCGCGCTGCGAGGTGGAGATGATCCGCCGCACGCTGATGGCGCCGAACAGGCCGCGATTGGCCTCCAGCGTGACCCCGCGCGTCAGGGCCTGGGTGACCCGGTCGGCGGCGTCATAGGCGAGATAACGCGTCTCGGCCGCGGCCGGTCCGGCGACGGCGGCGAGTCCGAGGGCGAGGATCAGGATGCGGCGCATGGGACGTTGATCCGTGAAGGATGGGGCGAAACGGCGGCGCCGGAGCGCCGCCGTCCGTCTAGTCGAGCGTGCGCTTGACCTCTTCGACGGTGAAGCACTCGATGTAGTCGCCGGCCTTGATGTCCTGGAAGCCCTGGAAATGCATGCCGCATTCCTGGCCCGACGGGACCTCGTTGACCTCGTCCTTGAAGCGCTTGAGCGTCTGCAGCGTGCCCAGCTCCAGCACCACCACGTCCTCGCGGATGATGCGGACCTTGGCGCCCTTGCGCACCACGCCTTCGGTGACCCGGCAACCGGCGATCTTGCCGGTCTTGGAGATGTCGAAGACCTGCAGCACCTGGGCGTTGCCCAGGAAGGTCTCGCGCTGCAGCGGCGCCAGCATGCCCGAGAGCACGCCCTTCATGTCGTCGAGCAGGTCGTAGATGATCGCGTAGTAGCGGATCTCCACGCCCTCGCGGTCGGCGAGGTCGCGGGCCTGCTTCGAGGCGCGGACGTTGAAGCCGAGGATCGGCGCCCCGGCCGACTTGGCCAGCTGCACGTCGCTCTCGGTGATGCCCCCGGCGCCCGACATGACGGTCCGCGCGCGGACCTCCTCGTTGCCCATCTTGTCGAGCGAGCCGACGATGGCCTCGGCCGAACCCTGCACGTCGGCCTTGATGATGACCGGCAGTTCCGAGACCTTCTTGGACTGCAGCTTGGACATCATGTCGACCAGCGAGACCTGGTTGATGCCGCCGGTGGCCTTCTCGCGCTTCACGCGGGCGCGGTATTCGGTCAGTTCGCGGGCGCGGGCCTCGCTCTCGACCACGGCGAAGGGCTCGCCCGGGCTGGGCGCCTCGTCCAGGCCGAGAATCTCGACCGGGACTGACGGACCGGCTTCGGCCAGCTGGGCGTTGCGCTCGTCCAGCAGGGCGCGGACCTTGCCCCAGGCGGAGCCGGCCACGACGATGTCGCCGCGGGCAAGCGTGCCGCGCTTGACCAGCACGGTGGCCACCGGGCCGCGGCCCTTGTCCAGCTTGGCCTCGATGACCACGCCTTCCGAGGTGCGTTCCGGATCGGCCTTCAGGTCCATCATCTCGGCCTGCACCAGGATGGCCTCGATCAGGCCGTCCAGATTGGTGCGGTTCTTGGCCGACACCTCGATGATCTGGGTGTCGCCGCCCAGGCTCTCGGCGATGACCTCGTACTGCAGCAGTTCGTTGACGACCTTCTGCGGATTGGCCTCCGGCTTGTCGATCTTGTTGACCGCCACGATGATCGGGGCGTTGGCCGCCTTGGCGTGCTGGATGGCCTCGATGGTCTGGGGCATGACGCCGTCGTCGGCGGCCACCACCAGCACCACGATATCGGTGACGGTGGCGCCGCGGGCGCGCATGGCGCTGAAGGCGGCGTGGCCGGGCGTGTCGAGGAAGGTCACCCGGGCGTCGTTGGGCAGGCGAACCTGGTAGGCCCCGATGTGCTGGGTGATGCCGCCGGCCTCGCCCGCGGCCACGTCGGTGGTGCGCAGGGCGTCGAGCAGCGAGGTCTTGCCGTGGTCGACGTGGCCCATGATGGCCACGACCGGCGCACGCGGCGTGGTCGCCTCGTTGTCGACGGCGTCGGACAGGAAGCCGGTCTCGATGTCCGACTCCGAGACCCGCTTGACGGTCATGCCGTACTCGTCGGCGACCAGCTCGGCCGTGTCGGAATCGATCACGTCGTTGATCTTCACCATCATGCCCTGACGCATCAGGAACTTGACGATGTCGACGCCGCGCACGGCCATCCGGTTGGCCAGGTCGCCGACGGTGATGACGTCGGGGATGACCACTTCACGCGGCCGGTTCGGCGCGTCGGTCGAACCGCCCTTGCGCTTTTCCTTCTCGCGTTCGCGGGCGCGGCGGACCGAGGCCAGCGAGCGCATCCGCTCGGCGGCGTCCTCGTCCCCTCCGGCCACGGCCTGGATGGTCAGGCGGCCTTCGCGGCGCTTGGGCTCGCCGCGCGTGCGGCTGACGGCCTTGCCGGGACCGGCGTCCGAGAAACGCTTGTCGCGATCATCGTCGCGGCCGGCGCCGGCGGGACGGCCGAAGCCGGCGCGGACCGGACGGGCCACGGTCGGCTCGGCGGGCGGCTGGTTCGGGCCGGGACGGCCGCCGGGGCCGGTGCGCGGGCCGCCGGGACGGGCGGCGCCGGGGGCCGGACGCGGGTTGAGGGCCGAATAGCGGACCGGCTCGGCCGGGCGGGTCGGACGGCCGGTGCCCTGGGGCCGGTCGGCGTAGTTGCGCTCGCCGCCGCCCATGGCGGCTTCGCGGGCCGAGCGGCCGCCGAAGGCGGGGCGTTCGGCCGGGGCGCGGTTCGGCGACGGCGGCTTGGGCGCGCGCTGGCCGAAATTGACCACCGGACGGGCCGGCGGGGCCGGGCGGGCGGGCGCCGGGGTCGGAGCCGGCGTCGGCGCGGCGGCCTCGGTCGGAGCCGGGGCCGGAGTCGGTTCCGCCGGCTTGGCGGTCCTGGCGGCGGGCTTGGCCGGGGCGGCGGCGGCCAGCTTGGCGGCCTCGCTGCGGGCGGCCTCGGCGGCGGCCTTGGCGGCGGCCGCCTCGGCCTGGGCGGCGCTGGCGGCGCGATCGGCGGCGGCGGCCTGTTCGCGGGCGGCGGCGTCCTTGCGGGCGCGCTCCTCGGCGGCGGCGCGGGCGCGCTCGGCCTGTTGGCGGGTGGCCAGTTCGATGGCGCGGCGGCGCGCCTCCTGTTCGGAGGCCGACAGTCCGCCGGCGTCGCGCGAGGTCGCGGCCGGACGCGGCGCGGCGGGCGCCTCGGGCTTCGGACGGGCGACGTCGAAGCCCTGCGGGCGCTGGTGGCCCGGGCCGGCGCCGACGCGGCGCTTGGTCTCGACCACCACGGTCTTGGTGCGGCCGTGGCTGAAGCTCTGGCGCACGGTGCCGGTCGAAACCGATCCCGCCTGCCGCGGCTTCAGGCTCAGCGGCGCGCGCGGCCCCGTCTGGGACGGAGTCCCGGCCGGGGTTTGCTGGCCGTCGTTGGTCTTGTCGTTCTCGTCAGTCATCCGGTCGCTTTACTCGGGATGGCGGGAGATCCGCCATCGTCTCGTTCAAACACAAAAAGCCGTGCGGCGCCTGCCCCCGTCAGGGAGCAGAACTCCGCCCGCTCAAATCCTTGTCCGGGTCCTCAGCCGGCTCCGCGCCCCACTCCGGGGGCAGAAGCGGTCGAAATCCCGCCAGTCGTTCGACCTCGAAGGTCCAGCGATCGGCCCGCCCGCCCTCAAGCAGGACGGCGTGTATCGCATTTTCCAGCCCAAGGGCCAAACTCAAATCGTCCGCCGTGAAGGCGCCGCAGACTTTCGGGGGCGGTTGCTGGTGTTTCGCGAGGGAAAGCAGCTTGCCCCGACCGTCGGCCGAGCCGTCCGCCGCCTCGACGATCCATGCGGCCTTGCCGGATCGGATCGCGGCGGCCGACTTTTCGAACCCGGAGATAAGCACGCCTTCGCGCCGGGCAAGGCCCAGCAGCTCCAGGCAGCGCCGGACGAGCAGGCTTTCGACCCGGTCGGCCAGGTCGGCGGCGGGCTTCAGCGGCGCCTTTGCGGCGCGCGAGAACAGGTTCTTCCGCACCGCCGTCTCCAGCGAGGCGCGGTCGGCGGCGACCCACAGGCCGCGGCCCGGCAGCTTGCGCGCCAGGTCGGGGGCGACCGAGCCGTCGGGGGCGGCGACGAAGCGGATCAGGCGGGATTCATCCATGACCTGGTGGGTGACCAGGTCCCGGCGTTCCCTATCGATCGTCGCGTCGCGCAACCCCATGATCGGCCCGGTCTCCCATCACGCGTCTTCGGGCTGGTCGGCGTCGTCGAGAGCCTCGACGTCGTCGCCATCGGCGGCGGCGGTTTCGCCGTCGTCCGTCCCGTCATCGCCCTCGGGCGCGGCGAAGACGGCGTCGGCGTCATATTCGCCCTCGCCTTCGGCCTCGTCCTCGTATTCCGGCTCGGGCTCCGGCTGCGGCAGTTCCGAGGCGTCGATCCAGCCGGCCGCCACGCGGGCCTGCAGGATCAGCATCTCCGCGTCTTCCTGGGCCAGGTTGAAGGCCTCCAGAACGCCGGGGACCTTGACCCGCTCGCCGTTCTTCACCTCGTAGCCGCCGCGGATCTCGTCGGTGGCCAGGTCGGCCAGGTCCTCGACCGTCTTCACCCCGCCTTCGCCCAGGGCGACGGCGATCGGCAGGCTGACGCCGGGCACTTCGAGCACGCCGTCCTCGACCCCCAACTCCTTGCGCCGGGCGTCCAGAATGGCCGCCTGGCGATCGAGGAAGTCGCGGGCGCGGGCCTGCAGCTCTTCCGCCGTGTCCTCGTCGAAGCCCTCGATGTCCGAGATTTCGTAGGGTTCGACGAAGGCCAGGTCCTCGACCGTAGCGAAGCCTTCGGTGACCAGCAGCTGGGCGATGACCTCGTCGACGTCCAGCGCCTCCTGGAACAGGGCCGTGCGCTCGGTGAATTCCTTCTGGCGACGTTCGGAGTCCTGCGACTCGGTGATGATGTCGATCTGCCAGCCGGTCAGCTGCGAGGCGAGGCGCACGTTCTGGCCGCGGCGGCCGATGGCCAGCGACAGCTGTTCGTCGGGCACCACCACCTCGACGCGGTCGGCTTCCTCGTCCAGCACCACCTTCGACACCTCGGCCGGGGCCAGGGCGTTGACGATGAAGGTCGGCTCGTCGGGGTTCCACTGGATGATGTCGATCTTCTCGCCCTGCAGCTCGGCCACCACCGCCTGCACGCGCGAGCCGCGCATGCCGACGCAGGCGCCGACCGGATCGATCGAGGAATCATTGGACAGCACGGCCATCTTGGCGCGCGAGCCGGCGTCGCGGGCGGCGGCGCGGATCTCGATGACGCCGTCGTAGACCTCGGGCACTTCCTGCGCGAACAGCTTGGCCATGAAGCCGGGATGCGAGCGCGACAGCATGACCTGCGGCCCCTTGGCCTCCGGGCGCACGTCGTAGATGTAGGTGCGGATCCGGTCGCCGATGTTGAACAACTCGCGCGGGATGGAGTCGTTGCGGCGCATGATGCCTTCGCCGCGGCCCAGGTCGACGATGGTGTTGCCGTATTCGACGCGCTTGACGGTGCCGTTGACGATCTCGCCGACGCGGTCCTTGAACTCTTCGTACTGGTTGGCGCGCTCGGCGTCGCGAACCTTGCCCATCACCACCTGGCGGGCCATCTGGGTCTGCACACGGCCGAACTCGAACGGCGGCAGCTCCTCGATGTATTCCTTGCCGACGACCGCCTCGGGGTCGCGCTTCAGGGCGTCCTTCAGACGCACCATGGCGCTGTCGTTGAACTCCTCCAGCTCGTCTTCCGGTTGCCAGTCGTCCTCGACGATGGTGACGTGCCGGGTCAGGCTCAGCTCGCCGGACTTGATGTCGATCTTGGCGCGGATGTCGTGGTGCGCGCCGTAGCGCGACTTGGCGCCCTTCTGGATCGCCTCCTCGATCGCCTCGACGACGATCTCCTTGTCGATGTTCTTCTCGCGCGCGACCGCATCGGCGATCTGCAGCAGTTCGAGACGGTTCGCGGAAACGCCGGCGACAGCCATGCTCTCAGTCCTCGGTATCAGGTTCGTTGTTGTCGTTACTGTCTTGCGGATTTCGGGCGGCGCGCTTCTCGGCGCCCGCCTTCATCAGTTCGTCGGTCAGCACCAGCTTGGCGTCGACCAGCCAGGCGAAGGGGATCAGGGCGGTGTCCTCCTCCCCCTCCAGGTCGATGGCGATGTTGTCGCCGTCGGTTCCGGCGACGGTCCCCTTGAAGCGTTTCCGCCCCTCGATCATCCGGTCCGTTTCCAGCCGCGCCTCGAAGCCCTCGAACAGGTCGAAGTCCGATTGACGGGTCAGCGGCCGGTCGACGCCGGGCGACGACACCTCCAGCAGATATTCGCCGCTGATCGGATCGGCGGCGTCCAGCACCTCCGAGACCGCGCGGCTCAGCCGGGCGCATTCCTCGACCGCGATGTCGTGGTCGGACGGACGCTCGGCCATGATCTGCAGCCGCCGGCGCAGGGTGCCGCCCATCAGACGCACGCGCACGATGTCGAGACCCAGGCTCTCGGCCACGGGTTCGATCAGCTCCAGCAGAGCGCGGTCTTCGGCGGTCTTGGCCTTCAAGCGGCGATCCAAACAAAAAAGCGGCGGGCCGTCCGGGCCGCCGCTTCAAACGGCGCCGTTAGGACGCCGGTCTAACGATGTGGGGCGGCATATAGCCGTGCCAAACGGGTTTGTCAGCCCCTCACGTCAGCCCCGGCGGCTCAGACCAGTTCCAGCTGGCCCAGATAGTCGCGCTTGCCCAGCGGGACGCCCAGATGGCGCAGGATGGCGTAGGCCATCGACACGTGGAAATAGAAGTTCGGCAGGGCGAAGCTGGTCAGATAGCCGGCGCCCTCGAAATTCAGTTCGACGCCGGGGAACCTCAGCTCGACCCGACAGCCCTCGGCGCCCTCATAGGCCGCCGCCTCGACGCTCTCGATGAAGGCGATCGACAGGGCGACCGTCGCCTTCAGCTCCGCCAGCGACGCCTCCGCGTCGTCGGTCCTCGGCCACGGCCGGTCGGCCAGCCGCGCCACGCAGCCGCGGGCGCTGAAGGCGGCCATGCGGATCTGGTCGGAAAAGGGCTTCATGTCGGGCGCCAGCCGCGCCTCCATCAGCGCCGCCTCGTCGAGGCCCGCCTCGGCCGCCCGGTCGAGCAGCCCGGCCAGCACCCTGAGGCCGCGCAGAAACATCGAGGAGGCGAGGTGGTCGACGGCGAGGCTCATCAGTCAGTCCTTTTTGCAGACGATCCGTCCTGCGACGTTTCGCGCACGAATTCCAGAAAGATCGGCGCGGTGTCGCCCAGCTTCTTCTCCTCGTAGCGGGTGACCACATGGTCCGCCGGCGCCGCCCGCCAGTCGTCGGCCCGCTCCGCCTGCCAGACCAGCCCCGGCGTGCGCTCGAACCGCTCCAGCGCCCAGTCGGCGTAGTCCTTCCAGTCGGTGACGAAGCGCAGCCGGCCCCCCGGCCTCAGCAGCCGCACGATCTCGGCGGCGAATTCGTCCTGCACCAGCCGCCGCTTGTTGTGGCGCGCCTTGTGCCACGGGTCGGGGAACAGGATCATCACCCGGTCGAGGCTGGCGTCGGGCAGGGCCGCCATCAGCTCGCGGGCGTCGTCAGCGTGGATCCGCACATTCCTCAGCCCGCGCTCGTCGATGTGGCGCAGGGCCGAGCCGACGCCGTTCAGGAACGGCTCGCAGCCGATCATCAGCGTATCGGGATGACGCGAGGCCTGCTCCGCCAGATGTTCCCCGCCGCCGAAACCGATCTCCAGCCATACGGCCTTCGCCCCGGGCATCAGGACCGAGGGATCGATCGGCCCCGCCTTCGGATCGGGCAGGACGATGTTCGGCAACAGCGTA
>JADGMZ010000338.1 GCA_015234495.1 Brevundimonas sp.
CGCCACGCTCGGGTGTTCACTGCGCCTGCCGCACGTGGGCTGGAACGGCATCGTGAACAACTCGCCTAGGGACAGCCTGTTCGACGGCATCCCCGACGGCACCGACTTCTACTTCGTGCACAGCTACGCCTTCGTCACCGAAGACCCGGCAGATGTTCTCGCCACCGCCGACTACGGCGTGCCGGTGACCGCGGCAGTCAGACGGGGCCATGTCTGGGGCGCCCAGTTCCATCCCGAGAAAAGTTCGAAGGCCGGGTTCCGCCTGCTTCAGAATTTCCTGGCTGGTCCCCAATGCTGAAGGTCCGCGTCATACCGACCTTGCTATGGAAGAATTTCGGTCTCGTGAAAGGGGTGGGGTTCGACAGCTGGCGTCGCGTCGGCCCGGTTCTTCCCGCGATCAAGGTCTACAACCAGCGCGAGGTGGATGAACTGGTCCTCGTCGACATTGTCGCCCATGGCACGGGGGACGACCCGGACTTCGAGTCCGTCAATGATTTCGGCCAGGACTGCTTCGTGCCGCTGACCGTTGGAGGCGGCATCACCAATCTGGTGCAGGTTCAACGCCTGTTGCGCGCCGGAGCCGACAAGGTCGCCGTCAATACCGCGGGCTACGAAAATCCCGACCTGATCACCGAGATCGCATCGCGTTTCGGCGCGCAGTGCGTCGTGGCGAGCATCGACGTCAGGGCCCGCCCGGAGGGAGGTTGGCGATGCTTCAGCCATGCCGGTCAGCAGGACACCGGTCGCGACGCCATCGAATGGGCTCGCGAGATGGAGAGCCGGGGCGCCGGAGAAATCCTGATTACGTCCATTGAGCGTGACGGCACGATGGAGGGCTATGACCTGGCGCTGGTGGAAAGGGTGGCCAGCGCGGTTCGCATTCCGGTCATCGCTTCGGGGGGCGCGGGCAATTATGAGCATATGGTCGCCGCCGTGACCCAGGCGGGGGCGTCTGCCGTGGCGGCAGCGAGCATTTTTCACTTCACGGAGCAGACTCCCGCCGGCGCCAAGGCCGCCTTGGAAGCGGCGGGGATTCCCGTCCGTAGGACCTTCCAGTCCGACCGGCCTGTCCAGTGACGCGGGTCGCCATCCGGGTTGACGCCTCTGTTGCGATCGGAACGGGACACTTGCGCCGCTGCCTGACGCTGGCGACCGCGTTGGCCAGCAAGGGCGCCGAGGTCAGGTTCGTTGTTCGACGCCACGACGCCGTCGCGGAAGTCGCCCTCCGGTCGCACACCTTCCCCGTCGCCTGGCTTGATGCGCCGACAGCTCTGGAGGCGCCCCGAGCGTCATCGACGCGCGCGCACGAAAACTGGGCCGGCATAAGCTGGACCGCGGACGCCGCCGAGACTGTCGGGACGCTCGAGGATTTCCGGCCGGAATGGTTGATCGTCGACCATTATTCGTTTGACGCGCGCTGGCATGACGAGGTCCGGGACCAACTCGGCTGCAAGATCATGGCCATCGACGACCTCGGGGATCGACCCCTCTCCGTCGACCTGCTCCTCGACACGAATTTCGCCGAGGATCACGCTCGCAAATACGCTGGCCAGTTGACCCGGAAATGCCGTCTCCTCGCCGGTCCTCGCTTCGCACTCCTGGCCGCCGAGTACCGGAGGGCGCCGCGCTACCGGTTCCAACCTGACGTCCGAAGCATCGGCATTTTCATGGGCGGCACCGACCCGGACGGCATCAGCGCCAAGGTTCTCCGGGCGTGCCGCGAGGATGCGGGTTTTCGCGGCGCCATCGAAGTGATTTCGACCTCCGCAAACCCTCATCTCGAACAACTCCGCGTCGCATGCGCCGCATCGCCCGACACCACGCTGCGGCTGGATCTTCCGGATTTGGGAGCCTTCTATGCAAGCCACGATCTCCAGATCGGCGCAGGGGGAACCGCCACCTACGAGCGTTGCTGCATCGGTGCGCCGACCATAGCGCTGGCGGTCGCGCTCAACCAGCTGGCCGTCATTCCGGCGCTCGCCGCGGCCGGCGTGTTGCGCGCAGCGAAGCTCCCTGGCGGATCGGAGGCCGAGATTCTGCCTGCGGCCACGGATCTCGGAGAGGTCCTCCTGGATCTGGTCGCCCACCCCGAGGCTCGCCGCGGCCTGTCCCAACGTGGGATGGTCCTGGTAGATGCGTGCGGCGCCGACCGGGTCGCTGCCTGCCTTCTTGGAGCGTCGCTCAGTCTTAGGCGGGCGACCCTGGAAGACGGCGCCCTGCTGCATGCCTGGCGAAATCATCCCGATGTCCGCGGGGTTTCGGGGAGCGGCGAGGTGATCCCGCTTGACCGTCACATGAACTGGCTGGCGAACAAAATCGCCGCAGAGGACAGCTGGCTCTATGTCGCCGAGATCGGCCCAACGCCGATTGGCAGCATACGGTTCGACCGCCTACCCGACGACCTCCTTGAAGTGTCGCTGTACCTGGACCCGGGCCTGCTGGGCTTGGGCCTCGGGCCACATCTTCTCCTTGCCGGCGAACGGGCTGTGATGGTCGAGGCACCGGATTGCGCCCGGTTTATAGCATCCGTTCTGCCGACGAATGAGGTTTCCGCAAGGCTGTTCGTGAAATGCGGCTATTCCGGCGGGCCGCTTCGCTACAGAAAGTCGATCGCCAGTATCACATGGGTTGGCTCG
>JADGMZ010000339.1 GCA_015234495.1 Brevundimonas sp.
GCCCGGCTGGACGTCGAAGGCCTCGTACCAGGCGTCCAGCCGGGCTCGAAATACTACCTCGCCCCGGAAGATCGCGTCCGCATCTGGTAGGGCGACGGACAGAGCGAACGGAAGGGCCGGGGCGGCGACGCTCCGGCCCTTTCCAATTGCGCCGCTCAAGGCTCCCGGGAGCCCCCGCCGCCGTCGATCAAGTTCACGCATCAGGCCGGCGCATTGCGCCGCGTGGGGCCCGTCCAGGGCGGCCTGGCAGGAGAACGGCCGGCCGCGCACCGTGGTTCGCCCGGGCGCAAAAAAAGCCCGCCGCGGGGGATACGTCGCGGCGGGCTTTCTTTCGCTCTCTACGGAGCGGACGTTTCCTCCCCGAAACGCCTCCGAAAGGTCGCTGCGTCGGAACGCTGCGGCTTTCGAGTGATCGCAGAATGACGACATTCCAACTGCCAAGTCAATGAAGGCGTTGGCGAAACGGCCCGTTTTCATCCCTTATCAATGATAACTCACGCATCCGTGTGCGGAGCATTCGCGATCCGGCCAACGGTGGCGACGAGGTCGGATCGGGGCACCACCACCTGGCCCGGACGCTCGGCCTTCCAGGCCTCGTTGTCGGCGATCCCAGCGGCCAGCGCCCGGCCTGCATCGAGGT
Source organism: Brevundimonas sp. (assembly GCA_015234495.1). GTDB lineage: Bacteria > Pseudomonadota > Alphaproteobacteria > Caulobacterales > Caulobacteraceae > Brevundimonas. The sequence continues at coordinate 641 of JADGMZ010000339.1, forward strand.
CCTTGATGGTGACCTGCCCGGCGGCGATCTCGTCCCCGCCGAGGATCACCGCCGCCGGGGCGCCGCGGCGATCGGCGTATTTCATCTGCGCCTTCATGCCCGCCCGTCCGAGGTAGAGTTCGGCCGAGATCCCGGCATTGCGCAGCTCGGAGACGGCGTCGAGGTAGTGCTGCATGTCGGCGTCGGAGAAGACGATCACCACCACCGGACCGCGCACGGCGTCCGCCGCCCCGCGCCCGGCCGCGCGCAGGGCCGAGGCCAGCCGCGACACGCCGAAGGAGAAGCCCGTGGCCGGCAGCCGCTCGCCGGTGAACCGGGCCACCAGGTCGTCATAGCGGCCGCCGCCCCCGATCGAGCCGAAGCGGACCGCCCGGCCCTTGTCGTCGGTGGTCTCGAGCAGCAGCTCGGCCTCGAACACGGCGCCGGTGTAGTATTCCAGCCCGCGCACGATGGTCGGGTCGAAGCGCACCGCTGACTGGTCGATCTTCATGGCGTTCAGGGCGGCGTCTATGGCCGCCAGTTCGGCCAGGGCCGCTTCGCCGGCGGCGCCGATGTCGCCCGACCGGGCCACGGCTTCCAGGGTCTCGGCGCGGGTCGCCCCGTCGCTTCCGGCCGAGGCGAGGAAGCCCTCGATGGCGACGATCACCCGGGCCGGCAGCTGCGCGCCCTTGGTATAGTCTCCGGACTCGTCCAGACGGCCTTCGCCGAGCAGGGCCTGGACGCCCTCCCAGCCAAGCCGGTCGTATTTGTCGATGGCCCGCAGCGCAGTCAGCTTCTGGCCGCCGTCCTCGATCCCGCCGGCCTCGAACAGGCCGTCGAACAGCTTGCGATTGGAGACCCGGATCACCGCCTGGCCGGCCGCCAGCCCCGCCGCCTGCAGGCCCTCGCAGGCCATGGCGATGATTTCGGCGTCGGCCTCCGGCCGGTCCGAACCGACCGTGTCGGCGTCGCACTGCACGAACTCGCGGAAACGGCCGGGTCCCGGCTTCTCGTTGCGCCACACCGGCCCGAAGGCGTAGCGGCGGAACGGCTTGGGCAGGGTCTCCCAGTTCTGGGCCGCGAACCGGGCCAGCGGCGCGGTCAGGTCGTAGCGCAGGGCCATCCATTCGCCGTGGCCGTCATCGTCCGGGTCGTCCTGCAGGGCGAAGATGCCCTCGTTGGGCCGGTCGGCGTCGGGCAGGAACTTGCCCAGGGCGTCAGCGTACTCGAACGCCCCCGTATCCAGCGGCTCGAAGCCCCAGCGCTCGTAAACGGCGGAGACCCGGGTCACCAGCCGGCGCTCGGCGATGAGGTCGCGGCCGCGGCGATCGGCGAAGCCGCGGGGGGCGCGGGCCTGGGGACGGGATGAGGCGTCGGTCATGCCGGGCTTTTAGAGGGGCCAGGGGCCAGGGGCTAGAGGCCAGGGCGAAGGGACGGGCGGCCGGCGGCGAACGATGGTCAGCTGACTCCGAGTCCCTGGTCCCTGGCCCCTGTTCTCTAGGCCGCCGCCTTCCGCAGCGGCACCATTCGGCCGTAGGTCAGGCAGCGCCAGGCCCACTCCAGCGGACCCATCTGGAACGCCGACAGCCACAGCGGCGACCAGATCAGCTGGGCGATCCAGACGGCGATGACCACCTGCCACATCTCGACCGGCGAATGGGTCCCGAACCACATCGGGCCCCAGGGCGCGTAGTAGAGGGTCATCATCACCAGGGTCTGGGTCAGGTAGTTGGTGAAGGCCATGCGCCCGACCGGCACGAACATCCGGGTCAGCGGCTTCAGCCCGAAGCGGACCAGCAGGATCAGCAAGGTGACGTAGAACAGGGTGATCAGCGGCGCCAGGCCGCCGGCGGCCGCGGCGAGGCCGTTGGTCGGATCGACCCCCTCGCCGGCCATCGCCTTCTGCCAGCCCAGGACCGCGAACAGCGCCAGATTGGCCCCGCCGGCGACCAGCACCAGCAGATAGGTCCAGAGCGGCGCCTTGCCCGACAGATAGCCGGACTTGAACAGCCC
>JADGMZ010000340.1 GCA_015234495.1 Brevundimonas sp.
GACATCTATGACGTCGAGCGCATTGAGGTCCTGCGCGGACCGCAGGGCTCGCTGTACGGCCGCAACACCGTCGGCGGCGCGGTGAAATACGTCACTTCCCGCCTGGGCCAGGATCCGGAACTGACCCTGCGCGGCGCCTATGGCAGCTACAACCAGATCGACCTGATGGCCTCGGGCAGCATGCCGCTGGCGGACAATTTCCGCGTCGGCGCCGCCATCGCCAGCTATCAGCGCGACGGCTACGGCACGAACCTGAACACCGGCGCCGAGCACTACAACAAGGAGGTTCTCGGCGGCCGCATCAGCGCCGAGTGGGAACCCCGCGAGGACATGTCGATCCGCCTGGCCTACGACCGGGTCGAGGACGATTCCAACCCGCGTCACGGCCACCGCGAAATGGCCGGCGTCGGGCCGGGCGCCGGCGTTCCGGACAGCGTCTATGACACTTGGGCCGGCGTCGGCGACGACAACTCGGTGATGAACCAGGGCTTCTCGGCCACGGTGCAGCTGGACCTGAACGAGCACTGGACCTTCAAGTCGATCAGCGCCTGGCGCGAAGGCCATACCGACACGGTCATCGACTTCGACAACACCCCCGCCCCGACGCTGGACATTCCGGCCTACTATTCGGACGACCAGCTGACGCAGGAATTCCAGTTCCTGTTCGACTACGACCGGATCCAGGGCGTGATCGGGACCTATTTCCTCGACGGCCACGCCGAGGGCGCCTTCGACACCGTGCTGGGCGGCGCCGGCATCACCATCGGCACCGGCGGCTATGTCGACACCGGCAGCATCGCGGCCTTCGCCGACGTCAACCTGGACCTGACCGAACGCCTGCACCTTGGCCTCGGCGCCCGCTATACGCAGGACACCAAGACGGGGCACGTCAATCGCGCCACCTTCCTCGGCGCCGGGCGCTCGCCGCTGACCGGCGGACCGGCCGCCCTCCCGCTGGTGCAGAACACCCTCTATACGAACAAGAAGGACTTCAACGACTTCTCCCCGCGGGTGGCGCTGTCCTACGACCTGTCGGACGACGTGACCGGCTATGTGTCGTGGTCGAGCGGCTTCAAGTCGGGCGGCTTCGACATGCGCGGCGACGCCAGCCTGACGCCGGACACGGTCAACGGCTACGATCCGGAGACGGTCGAGTCGATCGAGGCCGGCCTGAAGGGCTCGGTGTTCGGCAACCGGCTGCTGTTCAGCTCGGCGCTGTTCCACAACACCTATGAGGACCAGCAGGTGACCACCCAGGTGCCGGCCGGCGCCAATGTGGCCAGCTTCGTCGACAACGTCGGCCAGTCGACCCTCTACGGGGCCGAGTTCGAGGGCTCGCTGTTCCTCAGCGACAACCTGACCGCCAACCTGGCCGTCGGCTACCTGCAGGCCGAGTTCGACGAGTTCCTGCGCTACAACCTCGCCCTGGGCGTCTACGAGGACATCTCGGACCTGGTGGTGCTGCAGAACGCGCCGAAGTGGACGGGCTATTTCGGGGTGACCTGGCGCGGCGACGTGGCCGGCGGCGAGCTGGCGGTGACGCCCTCGGTCTCCTACCGCGACGACTACAGCCAGTTCGAGTTTCCGAACCCGCTGCTCGACCAGGAGGCCTACACCTTGGTCGACCTGTCGATCGTCTGGACCGACCCGACCGACCGCTACACGCTCGGCCTGTACGGCAAGAACCTGACCGACGAAGAGTACCGCGTGGGCGCCTACGCCTTCGCCGGCGCGCTCTTCAACGACTCGATGATCGGCTACTACGGCCCGCCGCAGACGGTGACCGCCTCGCTGCAGGTCAAGTTCTGATCCACCAGTTCCTGAAGCCTGATCGCTCCTGATCATGGGCGGCGGTTCATTCGAGCCGCCGCCCTTTTTCTTTTTACGGCGCGTCACGGCGCCGCTACCGTTCCGCCGCAACCGTCGAGGGGAAACGACATGACCGACATGGCCGCCGCCGCGCCCGTCCGTCCGGGCTACCGCTACTATGTGCTGGCCGTGCTGGTGCTGATCTACACCCTCAACTTTCTCGACCGGCAGATCATCGGCATCCTGGCGGCGCCGCTGAAGCAGCATTTCGAGTTGAGCGACGCCCAGTTCGGCCTGCTGGGCGGTATCGCCTTCGCCAGCGTCTATTCCACCCTGGCCATTCCGCTGGCGTGGCTGGCGGACCGCTTCAGCCGGGTGTGGATCATGACCGGGGCGCTGGCCGTATGGTCGGGCTTCACCGCCCTGTGCGGCCTCGCCGGGTCGTTCACCCAGCTGTTCCTGTGCCGGATGGGCGTCGGCGTCGGCGAGGCCGGCGGCGTGGCCCCGGCCTATTCGCTGATCTCGGACTATTTCCCGCCGTCGCAGCGGGCCCGGGCGCTGGCGGTGTTCGCCTTCGGCATTCCGATCGGCACGGCGGCCGGCACCCTGGTGGGCGGCCTGCTGGCGGCGCGCTGGGGCTGGCAGACGGCCTTCATCGTGGTCGGCCTGCTCGGCCTGCTGCTGGCCCCGCTGCTGCGGCTGACGGTGCGCGACCCGCAGCGTGGCGGCACGGATGCGGCCGCCGCCGCCGCCGCCGCGCCGCGGATGGTCCCCGAGACGGCGCCGCTTCCCGAGGCCGTGGCGGGCTCCAGCCGGG
>JADGMZ010000341.1 GCA_015234495.1 Brevundimonas sp.
ACGAAAGGAGGTGGTCGAATGTCTCATTGTCTCTCGCCGCGCGCGGCCCGTCGGATGAGCCCGGCCTCCCCCCTGGCGGGGACCATCGCCTGAAGACGAAGCCGTTCGCCGGCTGACAATGGAAGGGCCGCTCCCCCGGGGGAGCGGCCCTTTTTGCTTCCGAAATCTCGCCCTTCTTCCCTCGGGGGGAAGGTGGCCCGGAGGGGCCGGATGAGGGAGGCCGCCTGATCCGGACGTGCTGCCGCCGTTTCGCGCCGACGGCCCCGTCATCCGGACGGCATCTCCCCGAAGAGAAGAGTCCCCTCAGGCGTTCTCGATCGCCGCCGCGATCTGTTCGGGGGTATGCCCGGTCAGGTCCTTGGAAATCTCGCCGACGATCCGGGCGGTCGTCTCCTTGTGCCAGCCCTTGCGCAGCTGACCCATGGTCTTTGGCGCGGCGATGACCAGCAGATGCTCGACCTTGTGGTCCAGCACCATCTTGTTCAGCACCTCGGTGACGCCGAGGGCGAAGCCGTCCTCGGCCTGGGTGTCATTGTCAGGATTGGCCTCGCTGGAGCCGCGCCCGGCGGCGCCCGAGACCCGATCGGCGATGGCCGGGGTCGGCTTGGCCTTGAGGGCCACGCCATGGCGCCCCGTGTTTTCATACAGCGCCAGCTTCTCGCCATCGACGACGGCCACGAGGGCGCCTGCTGAAAGTATCATCCGGAATCTCCGATTGTAGGGGTCTGGCTGAACGTCCCGCGAGCGGGGCGGTTGCCGACAACGGCTCATCCTACACCGGCCCCGCGCCACGACCTTGACTGAGATCAATCCGCGAGGGTCGCGTCGGCCGTCGGTCAACCCCGCTTGCGCCGCCTCATCGTCGCCCCGCCGTCCTCCGGTCCTCCCGGCGGGGCCTGACCCGCCACCGCCCGCGCCAGCCGCAGGAAGCCGGCCAGATCGATGACCTCGGCCCGGTCTTCCGGGCTCAGCCCCGCCGCCTCGCACAGGTCGGCCCCGCCCAGCGGCTTCAGGCTGGACCGTAGCATCTTTCGCCGCTGGCCGAAGGCCGCGGCCGTCACCCTCTCCAGCGCCTTCAGCAGGTCACGGTCGGGCCGCTCCGCCTTCGGAACCAGATGCACCACCGCGCTCGCCACCTTGGGCGGCGGGGTGAAGGCGGCGGCTGGCAGGTGCATGACCAGCCTGGTCTCGCACACCGCCTGGGCGATCACCGCCAGTCGGCCGTAGGCGTCGTCTCCGGGCGCGGCGACGATGCGTTCGGCCACCTCCTTCTGGAACATCAGGGTCAGGGCGTGCGGCGTCCAGGCGCCTGTCAGCCATTTGATCAGCAGCGGCGTGCCGACATTATAGGGCAGGTTGGAGACCACATGCGCGGGTCCGTCGACCAGCTCGGCCTCGCGCACCGCCAGGGCGTCGCCCTCGACCACCACCAGCCGCCCGGAGCCGTCATCCAGCTCGCCCAGCAGCGGCAGGAACCGCGGATCCTTCTCGACCAGCACCACCTTGCCGGCGTCGCTTTCAAGCAGCGCCCGCGTCAGCCCGCCCGGCCCCGGCCCCACCTCGATCACCGCCCGACCCTCGAACGGCCCGGCCAGCCGCACGATCTTGCGCGTCACATTCAGGTCCAGCAGGAAATGCTGCCCGAACGACTTCTTCGCCAGCAGGCCGTGGGCGTCGAGCGTTTCGCGGAGGGAGGGAAGGTCGGTGGCGTTCACCGCTGTGTCATAGGGGAGAGCGGCGAGAAGTGGCTAGTGGTTAGTGGCTAGTAGCCAGTGGCTAGTGATCTCAGCGCCTTCGTTTGCGGAAGGGCGGCGCCGACGGCGCCACCGCCCCGCCGCCGGCCAGCCACTAACCACTAGCCACTCGCCACTCGCCACCAGCCACCCTCGTCCCCGCCATCTCCCCCGCCAGCCGGATCGCCGCGATCAGACTGTCCGCCCGCGCCACGCCCTTGCCGGCGATGTCGAAGCCGGTGCCGTGGTCCGGCGAGGTGCGCACCACCGGCAGGCCGAGGGTCGCATTGACCCCGCCCCAGAAGTCCAGCGTCTTGACCGGGATCAGCGCCTGGTCGTGGTACAGGCACAGCACGGCGTCATAGCCGGCGCGGGCCTCGTCGTGGAACAGGGTGTCGGCGGGCCGCGGGTCGGTGATCTCGATCCCCTCGCGGCGCAGGTCGGCGGCGGCGGGACCCAGCACCTCGATCTCCTCTAGCCCGATCGCCCCGCTCTCGCCGGCGTGCGGGTTCAGCCCGGCCAGGGCCAGCCGCGGCCGGGCGAGGCCGAAGTCTCGCCTCATCGCTTCGTGCACCACCCGTGCGACGCGCGCGACCCGCTCACGGGTGACCAGTTTCGGTACGGCCGACAGCGGCTCGTGGATGGTCACCAGACAGGCGCGCAGGTTCTTCGCCGTCAGCATCATCACCGGCCCGCGCACGCCCGAAAACGGCGTCTCGGCGGTCAGTTCGGCGAGGAATTCGGTGTGGCCGGGAAAGCGGAAGCCGGCGGCGTACAGCGGGGCCTTGGCGATCGGGGCGGTGACCAGCCCGGCGACCTCGCCGGCCAGCGCCAGGTTGACCGCCTGCTCGATCCAGTCGGCCACGGCGCCGGCGTTGGCCGGGTCCGGGTGGCCCGGCGTCACGGCCGCGGGCAGGGGGGCGTGCAGCACCGGCAGGGCGCGGGCGAAGGCGCCAGCGGCCTCGGCCGGGCCGGCGATCTCCTGTACCGGCACGCCCTGGGCGCGCATCAGGGCGGCGTCGCCGACGACGGCGAAGGCTTGCGGGGCGTCCTTGAGGGCGCGCCAGGCCGCGGCGATGATCTCGGGGCCCACGCCCGCCGGCTCGCCCAGGGTGAGGGCCAGCGGCGGCGGGGCCGCGGTCACTGCTTGAACTCGATCAGGGCGTCGTCGCGCAGGTCGCGCATGTAGCGGCGGCCCAGGGTGGCGAGGTTCTGGCGGAACAGCTGGTTCTCGATGACGCGGGGGTCGGGGGCCTCGGCGCCGCCGACGCGGCGGCCGCAGACGCCGACCAGGTGCAGCCCGAGCGGGGTGCGGATGGGGGTGCTGACGCTGCCGACCGGGGCCGAGCGGGCGACCTGCTGGAACTGCGGGGCCAGGTTCTGGACGTCGGCCTCGCCGAGATCGGCGCCCAGCAGCCCCTGCTCCGAGGTGGCGCGCTGCAGCATGGTCTCGCAGCTCAGCTGCGGCTGCAGGGCGGTGAGCCGCTGCGTCGCCGCCTGCACCTCCGCCTCGCTCGCCGTCTCCGGCAGCTCGACCATCACCTGCTTCAGCTGCACCAGGCTTGCCGACGCCCCGTCCCGCTTGTCGCGCATGTAGATGATGTACACCCCGCCCTCGACCGGGATCGGCCGCGACAGCTGCCCGACCTCAAGCTGGTCCATGGCCGCCTGCAGGGTCGGGTTGACGGTGCCGGCGACGACCCAGCCGGCGTCGCCGCCGCGGGTGGCCGAGGGAGCGGCCGAAAACTGTTGCGCCACCGCCTGGAACGGCGCGCCCTGAACCATCTGCTGAACCAGCTGGGCGGCGCCGTTCATCGCGGCCTGCTGACCGCCGACGCGGGCGGCGTCGATGTAGATCTCGCCGATCAGGTACTGCTTCTTGGACGCGGCCTCGGCGCGCTGGCGCATGGCGGCGTCCACCGCCCCCTTGCTGACCCGGGCGCGGCTCTGGAAACGGCCGCCGACCAGCTGCTGCCAGCCGATCTGGGTGCGGATCTGTTCACGGAGGGTCTGGGGACGAATGCCGCCGGACTCGAGGAAGGCGAGATAGGCCTGGGCCGTCACGCCGGCCTCCTGGGCCATGGCGGCGATCTCCTCGTTGACCTCTTCGTCCGCAACCTTGAGGTCTTCGTAGTTGGCCAACTCCTGGATCTGCAGGCGCTCATCGATCAGGGCGTTCAGCGCCTCCTGCTGGATGGCGGGGATGTTCTCCGGCGTAGGCTGGACCTGGGTCATGGCGATCAGCAGCAGCATGCGCTGCCGCAGGTCGAAGCCGGTGATGACGCTGTCGTTGACCGTGGCCAGGATGCCGTCGGCCATCTGGAACTGCGGCGCCGCGGTCGGAGCGGCGGGCGGCGCCTGCTCTGCGGCAGGGTTCAGCGTGCCGGCGGCCGCCGGCTCCTGGGGCGCGGTCTGGGCCATGGCCGTTCCGGCCAGGAGGGCGGCGATCGCCACGCCCGTCAAGTAACGCTGAAAACGCATGTCAGTCCTGGTTCCTCAAGCGGCGCCGTCCGGTTCGAATCCGGTTCAGGTGACCTGCGCGCAACCGAAATCGCACGCCGGCCGGCGCCCGTCGCCCCGTCAATATCCTGTACCGCCGAAAGTGGCGAGGGTTAGGCGCACATAAGGGCCTTCCGAGGGGCCGGAGGGCCGTACGCTGGTGTTGTCGCGCCGCCAGCCGAGCTCGAAACGGAAGCAGTCGTCATCGAACAGCAGGCCAATCTCGGACTGGACCAGATAGCCCGGATCGGGCTGGCCCGGGCGCGGGGTCCGTTCGAGGTCAGCGATCCCCGAGAAGGCCACCCCCCAGTTGCCGTACACGAACTGTTGTCCAGCCAGCTGGAGGAATTCGTAGTTGCGGTTGTTGGGCCCGGCCAACGGGTTGGAACGATCGAGGATGTAGCTGACGGTGGCCAGGTTGCGCCGCCCCCAGCGACCGTCGACGGCGATCTCGGCGCGCCGGACATTGCCCGCCGAGTCGATCGTCGCATGCCCCCATCCGCGGATCCGGTCGGACGGCGAGAAGTCGCCCTGGACAACCCAGTCGGAGGTGTCGGAAGCGAGGCCGGTCGGATCGTACAGGTCGCCCGGCGCATCCGGCACCGGGGCGAGGAAACCGGGCTCCTCGTCCGATCGGAAGCTGCGTCCGATGAACAGGCTGGCCTGCCGGCCCTCGTCCCAGCGCAGGGTGGCGCGCGCCCCGGCGGTGAACCGCAGCCCCCCCTCCAGGAGGTCATAGCCGGGGAACCGGTCGACCCGGAACAGCGAGCTTTCATCGAGTTCGATCGTTGCGCTGTCCTCATTGGGCAGGCGGGGATCGAGATCGGGATCGGTCGAGATCGACAGCTGCGCCATCGGCTCGACGATCATGTCCGCGCCGCCGAAACGACGGATGAGGGGATAGCTGACATCGACGCCGGCGGTGGCGCGCCCGCGGCCGATCTCCTCCTCGTCCAGCCCCAGAAGAGGCGGCAGGTCCGCCACCGAATAGAGATCGGCCCGCAGGTCGACGAACGGATCCCAGCGCACGCCGGCGGCCGAGACCATGCTCTTGCGCCAGTCGAGCTGGGCCGAGACGCGGCGACTGTCGACGCCGGGCAGGCCGAAGGTCGGGCCGGCCGGGAGGATCTGGGGGCGCAGCACCGGGCTGCCGACGTAGTCGTCGCGGGTGAGCGACACGGCCGAGCCGCGCAGGCGCAGCCGCCCGCCGAACACCGGACCGTCCGGCTCCCAGCGCGCCTCGACGAGCGGGGCGACCACGGGCAGGGCCCCGTCGCGCTCGAACTCGTTGAGGGCGGGGGTCACCGGATCGAACCGGGCCACCCGCAGGCTCTGCAGGGTGAAGGCGGCGACCGAGACATAGGACCGGTCGGTCTGATGCTCGGCGTAGAGCTGGCTGATCAGTCGCCGCTGGTCGCCGTAGTACAGGCCGTTGTCCTGGTAGGGGTCGCGAACGTCGTAGCGGTCGAACAGCGTCTTGTCCGAGGTCCGCTCAGCCGTGAAACCCCAGCGCCACGGCCCTTCCGGGTCGAAGCGGCCGTGACCGAGAAAATAGCTCCGGCTGGTGCGGTCGCCGAATTTGACGTTGCTCTCGGCGTCGCCGTCGCCGTCGAGATCGAAGTCGCCGAAATTGCGCTCGTAGGTGTAGCCGCCGCGCAGGACCACGGTTCCGTCGACGAACCGGCGGCGCCATTGCAGGTTCAGCAGCGGCGCGACCCGGCTGTTGATCTGCGGGCTGATCAGCCAGTCCTCGGACGGCGAGACGACCTGCAGGTAGGGAAGCTCGAGGCTCAGCCCCCGGCCCTCGTCGTAGCTGGGGCTCGGCACCAGGAAGCCGGAAGCCCGCTCGACAGTCGGGTCGGGATGGGCGAACCAGGGCAGGTAGAAGACCGGCACGCCGCCGACCCGGAACACGGCGTTGCGATACAGCACCGCCCGCAATTCCTCGTCCTGGACGACCTTCTCCGCCTGGATGGCGATGCTCGGCTCCTTCGGGTCGCCGTTGGCGTCGCAGATGGGGCAGGGGGTGAACAGGGCATAGTTGAGCTCGTTGACGTTCTCGCTGCGGCGCACGGCCGTGGCCGCCATCAGGCTGGCCCCGTTGCGGAAACGGGTGGCGAAATCGACGGCCACGCCGGCCCTGAGGTTGGAATCGAGCTCCAGATGGCTGGCGAAGACCCGGTTGCCTTCGGGATCGACGAACTCGACCCGGTCATCGGCCGTGGCCACCCCCAGATTGAGGTCGTAGGTCAGCCGTCCAGCCCGCAGGGTGGTGTTGCGGAAACGGGCCAGCACACGTTCCCCGTCGCCGCTCGCCGAGATGACGTCGCCGTCGCGAGCAGCGGTATCGGCCTCGATGTAGACGCCGTCCGGCGGCAGACCGTCCTGTCCAGGCTGGGCCTCGGGAGACGGCGGGGGCGCCGCCGCTTCCTGGGCCAGGGCCGAGCCGCTCCAGCAGGCCAGCCCTACGACAGCAGCCCCGGCCAGAAGCCGGAGTCGCAGGGCTCCCGTATCGGCGCGGCGGTCACGCGGCATTCAGGCTCACTCGGTGGACGACGGGGACGGCGGGCGGGAGCTTCGCTTAGCCGTCTTCGGTATAGAACAGCAAGGTGAAGGCGGCGAGCGCCGTGAGCAAGGGCGGCAGCCAGGCGGCCAGCCACGGCGGTATCACCTCGGCGGAGCCGAAGGCCGAGGCCGCCTGGTTGACGAAGAAGAAGCCGAACCCCAGCACCACGGCGGCGACCGTCATCCGGGCCAGATCCCCCAGCCGCATCAGGCGCAGGGAGAAGGCGGCGGCGAGAATGGACATGGCGGCGAACATGAGCGGCGTGGCCAGCAACTGCTGCAGCCGCAGGCGGTAGGCCGTGGTCGAGAAACCCGCCGCCTCGACGCGCGCGATCTGGCCCGGAAGTGACCAGAACGGCGTCGACTGCGGCCGCGCGAACCTTTCGAAGGCCTCCTCGTCGGCCAGGCTCGAAAGCAGGTCGAGGGTCTCGTAGCGGACGGCGCGCTGGCCGATCTGGGCGCCGACGGCGTCGACCAACCGCCAGCGGCCCGCGCTGAGAGAGGCCGAGGCGGCGTCGATCCGCTCGCGGAAGGTGCGATGGCCGTCGCCGTCATTGGCGTAGATGAAGAAGGTGACGCCGAGCAGGCGGGCGTTGGCGCGATCCTGCCGTTCGGCCCGGATGACCATCTGGCGGGTGTCGTCGCCTTCGCGGATCCACACGGCCTCGGCCGCTGCGGCGGCGCCGGACAGGCGGGTCCGCTCGCGCTGGAACAGCCCGTCGGCGGAGGCGGCGAGGGGGCCCAGGGCGGTTACGGTGACGATTCCGAACAGAAAGGCGGCGCCGGCCGCCGGCAGCACGAAGCGCCAGGCCGACAGGCCCGCGGCGCGCATGGCGATCAGTTCGCTGCGGCGGTTGAGGCTGACAAAGGCGGCGAGGGTGCCGAACAGGAAGACGAACGGCAGCAACTGGATGATCACCTGCGGCGATTTCAACAGCATCAGGCCAAGCGTCCGCGCCGCCGACAGATCGACGTCCGATCCGATCCCGCGGGATATCTCGACAAAATCGATCAGCATGATCAGGGCGGCGATGACCCCCAGGGCCACCGCCAGCGACCGCGCCTGCTGGACCAGCACATAGCGCTCGATCCGGCCGAGCCGGAACCAGCCGGGGACGCCGTCCTCGCCGCTCATGCGAACCTCGCCCTGAGACGCTCATAGGCGGGCCACGTGCGCCGGCGCCGGGGCTTCAGCGCCCGGAACAGCAGGCGCAGGGCGATGGCCGTGCCGGCGACGGGCAGCAGGTACTGAAAGACGTTAAGCCAGCCGTTCCAGGCGCTGGCGGCGACGATCCCGTAGCCGACGATGCGGATGATCAGAAAGGCGCCGGCCACCCTGGCGATGCGCAGGCTGTAGCCGGTGCGGCTGAACTGACCGCCGAGGATGGCCGAAAGGGCCATGGCCATGGCCAGCAGGGCGTAGAGGGGCGCCGAGAGGCGGGAATGCGCCTCGGCCCTGAGCTCGCCGGCCGGCCCGATCCGCTCCAGATCCCGGGGCGACGGGTTGAGGAGCTGGGTCAGATAGAGGTCCGACGGCTTGTAGCGGATGGTGTCGGTCACCTCGGAATACTGGCCCAGAGGGACGTCCTGGCGGCCGAACGACAGGTGCTCCAGCACCCCGCGGCTGGAGTAGCGCTGCCACGAGCCGTCGATCAGGGTCAGGATCGGTTCGCCGTCGATGCGCGAGAAGCGGGCCTCGGCCGCGTCCCAGGTCGTGACCCGGTCGTCCTCGGCCTGGTAGATGAAGATGTTCTTCAGCAGGCCGTTCTGCTCGATCTGCTGGACATAGACGGTGAGGCCTTCGGGGCCCTGGACGAAGCGCCCTTCCTCGACCAGCAGGGCGGCCAGGTCGGTGCGCACGGCGAAGGCCTCGGCGCGCGCCTGGCGCTGGGCCCACGGCTGCACGAGCGTGGTGATGAGCAGGGTCAGGACGGCGGCGATCACGGCGATACGGACCGCCGGGCGAATCGCCGACCAGCGCGTCACGCCGGAGGCGAAGATGGCGGTCAGCTCCTGCTCGCGTTGCAACCGGGTCAGGGCGATCAGGGCGCCGACAAACAGGCCGATCGGGATGATTACCGCCAGAAGTTGAGGGACGGCGAGCAGGGTCAGCTTGACCATCACCCAGACGCTCTGGCCGCGTTCGACGATAACCTCCAGTTGATCGAGGCTCTGGCTCAGGATGCCGATTCCGGCCAGCGCGGCGCACGCTCCGACGACGGGACGGGCGATCTGGCGAAAAAGATAGCCTTGAATCAGGGTCATAAACGGAGGAAATCGCCCGTTGCAGGCGGCGGCCGGAACGCCTCTAATACACATCCCCGCGCATCGGCGACAGGCGCCCGCGCGACCCCTGTAAGCAAGACCGGGCCCGGCAAACCCGGCTGGAGTAGTCCATGAAGATCGAGTTCGTCGCCTCTGCAAGCAAGGCCGAGGTGCTGGCCGTCCTGGTTCACGAGGGCCGCGTCTTTCACGGAATGGGCGCCGAGCTCGACGCCGCCGCCTCGGGCGGTCTGACCCGTGCGATGAACGCCAGCCGCTTCACCGGCGGCTCGAACAGCACGCTCGTGGTCGCGGCCCCGTCGGGCGTCGACGCGAGCACCATCGTGCTGACCGGCGGCGGAGAGGCCGCAAAGTTCGACGATCTGGCGCTGGAGGCGGCCGCGGGGGCGGCCTATCACGCCGTCAAGCTGTCGGGCGCCACGTCCCTGACCATCGACGCCCAGGCCCTGTCCGCCGACCAGGCCGCCCGCGCCGCCTTCGCGGCCCGGCTGGCGGGGTATCGCTTCCTGAAATACCGGACCACGCTCAAGCCCGAGAAGACGCCGTCCATCGAGGCCATCAAGGTCGTCGCCGCCGACGTGAAGGCCGCCCAGGCGGCCTATGACAGGCTGGCCCCGGTGGCCGAGGCGGTCGAGTTCGCGCGCGACCTGGTCAGCGAGCCGGCCAACGTCCTGTATCCGGAAGAGTACGCCAGCCGCGTCAAGGCGCTGGAGAAGCTGGGCCTCGAGGTCGAGATCCTCGGCGAGAAGGAACTTGAGAAGCTCGGCTTCCGCACCCTGCTGGCCGTCGGCCAGGGCAGCGTGCGCGAGAGCCAGGTCGCCATCATGAAGTGGAACGGCGGCGCCAAGGGCGACCAGCCGATCGCCTTCGTCGGCAAGGGCGTCTGCTTCGACACAGGCGGCATCTCCATCAAGCCCTCCGACGGCATGGAGGAGATGAAGTGGGACATGGGCGGCTCGGCGGCGGTTGCGGGCCTGATGCACGCGCTGGCGGGCCGCAAGGCCAGGGTCAACGCCGTCGGCGTCATCGGCCTGGTCGAGAACATGCCTGACGGCGCGGCCCAGCGCCCGGGCGACGTGGTCATGTCGCTGTCCGGCCAGTCGGTCGAGGTGCTCAACACCGACGCCGAGGGCCGTCTCGTCCTGGCCGACTGCCTCTGGTACACCCAGGAGCGGTTCAAGCCGAAATTCATGCTCGACCTGGCGACGCTGACCGGCGCCATGATCGTGGCCCTCGGCCTGGAATACGCCGGCGTGTTCTCGAACTCGGACGAGCTGGCGAACAACTTCCTCGCCGCAGCCCCCAAGGTCGGCGAGAACGCCTGGCGGATGCCGATCCCGGCCGCCTACGAACGTCACATCGACAGCCCGATCGCGGATGTGAAGAACACCGGCAACGGCCGCGCCGGCGGCTCGATCACCGCCGCCCTGTTCCTGCAGCGCTTCACCAACGGCGTGCCGTGGGCGCACATCGACATCGCCCCGACGGCCTGGATCAAGGACAGCAAGAACCCGACCGTGCCCGACGGCGCCGTGGGCTGGGGCGTACGCACCCTGGACCGCATGGTGGCCGACTCCTACGAGACCTGAGGCGCCTTGCAGCCAGACGGACGACGACCGGCGGGGCCTGCTCCGCCGGTCGTTTTCACATTGGAGTCAGGCGACCAGTTGCCGGTGATTTCGACCAGTCCACGGCGGCCTGAGATGGGAGTCATCCGGCCATTTCGACCAGTCAGAGTCCGCGGGTCCGGCGCCGGCAATCCGGCGCGCGGGGATCAGCCGCAGCTGAGGCGGACCACCTTGCGGCTATCGGGATCGATCTCGATGTTGAGGCGGTCCGGACGCAGGTCCTGGGTGACGGGCTGGCCGGTCTCGAACACCCGCCAGTCGGCGCCGGCGGGGGGCGGCGGCAGGTCCGACCGGGCGCGACCGATCCAGTCCTGGCGCCCGGCTGCGCCGCAGGCGTCGTCGGGCGTCGGGGCGGCGGGCTCAGCTGGTTCCGACGGCGGCGTGGGCCGGGGCCCGGACGCCGCGGGCGACTGGTCCGCAGGGGACGCCGGCGGGGTCTGTTCGGAACAGGCCGCCAGCGCCGCAATGGCGGCGACGGACAGGACGATCAGCCGCAATCCACCCTCCTGATGATGCCGGTCGCCTGGTCAAAGCGGACATTGAGACGGTCGGGGCGGAGATCCCTGGTCGTCGGGCAGGTCGTGCAGACGATCCGGACATTGGCGTCGGCCGGAAAGCTGACCGCGCCCACATGCGTGCCGACCAGGGACTGATTGGCCGCGGCGTCGCAGCGTTGAGGGCCGGACCCGCCGGGCGCCCCGGCCACGGGGGCGCAGGCGGCCAGCGCCAGGACAGAGGCGATCGGGAGCCCGCGGATCATCCGCAGCGCACCTCGCGGATCACCCCGGTCGACTGGTCGAAGAAGATGTTCAGCCGGGCGGGGTTGTAGTCCATCGTCACCGGACAGGTGGTGCAGGTCACACGCCAGGTCTCGCCGGCGGGCGGCGCCGGAAGCTCGGTGCGGTTGCGGCCGAGAAAGCGCTGATACTGATCGGCCTTGCACTGGGTCGGCCCGTCGCCGGGCGGCATGGGGCCCGGGCCGTCGGCGACCGGGGCGCAGGCCGTGGCCAGCAGGGCGGCGGCGGCGAGGCCGGGAAGGGGAAGTTTCATCGGGGCGTCTCCTGGATCAGCCGCAGCGCACCTGTTCGACGATGCCGGTCTGGTCGTTGAAGAAGATGTTCAGGCGATGGGGCGCGAAATCCTCGGTGACCGGGCAGGTGGTGCAGGTCACCCGGCGATTGACCACATCCACAGGAACGGGGATTTCGGTCTTCGGTTTCCCGACCAGCCACTGCATCTCGCCGGCGCGGCACAGATCGGTGGTCGGGCTGACCACCCGGACGCCCACCGGCTGGGACATCTGGGCGCGTTCGACGGTGCGGGGGGCGGTCGCATCGGTGGCCGGCGTCTCGCAGCCGGCGAGGGCCAGCAGGCCGATCAGGCCGCCTTTTCCCAGCGCCCCTCGGGCGACTGCTTCCAATAGGCCAGGTTGGCGCCGGCGTCCTTCAGCGTCTTCCAGCGCACGCGGGCCGCGGCCACCGCCGCCTCGTCCCGGCCGTCGAAGAT
Organism: Brevundimonas sp.; assembly: GCA_015234495.1. Taxonomy (GTDB): domain Bacteria; phylum Pseudomonadota; class Alphaproteobacteria; order Caulobacterales; family Caulobacteraceae; genus Brevundimonas. Next base: position 12,215 of record JADGMZ010000341.1, read on the forward strand.
GATGAAGCATCGG
>JADGMZ010000342.1 GCA_015234495.1 Brevundimonas sp.
CCTCCGGCCTTCAGGAGCCCTGGGGTCTGGCCCTGCTGCCCGACGGCCGCTGGCTGGTCACCGAACGTCCCGGCCGGATGCGGATCATCAGCGCTGAAGGCGCGGTCGGCGAACCGGTCGCCGGACTGCCCCGCGTCGACGCGCGGGGGCAGGGCGGCCTGCTGGACGTCGCCGTCGGCCCGAGCTTCGCCGCCGACCGGTTGATCTACTGGAGCTACGCGGAACCGCGCGAAGGCGGCAACGCCACCTCCGTGGCGCGCGGGCGGCTGTCGGACGACGGTTCGCGGGTGGAGGCCGTCGAGGTCATCTTCCGCGCCCTGCCGACCTATGACGGCGGCGCCCACTTCGGCTCGTCCCTGGCCTTCGATGGCGCGGGTCGCCTGTTCGTCACCCTCGGCGACCGCTCCGACGCGCCGATGCGGCCGCAGGCCCAGGATCTGGGCTCGCACATGGGCAAGACCATCCGCATCAACGCCGACGGCTCCGTGCCCGCCGACAATCCCTTCGTCGGCCGCGAGGGCGCCCGGCCCGAGATCTGGTCGCTGGGCCACCGCAATGTCCAGGGCGTCGCCGTCGCCCCTGACGGCGCGGTGTGGACCGTCGAGCATGGCACCCGCGGCGGCGACGAGCTGAATCTCGACCGCGCCGGGATCAACTACGGCTGGCCGGTCGTCGCCTACGGCATCGAATACCGCGGCGGCGCCATCAACGAGGGGATCACCGCCCGCGAAGGCCTGGAGCAGCCGGTCTACTACTGGGACCCGGTCATCGCCCCCGGCGGTCTGGCCGTCTACGACGGCGCCATGTTCCCAGGCTGGCGTGGAAACCTGCTGGTCGCCGCCCTGAAGGAGAAGCACATCGCCCGCCTCGTGCTGGAGGGAGGCCGCGTCGTCGGCGAGGAGCGGCTGCTGACCGACCTCGGCGAGCGGGTCCGCGACATCGCCGTGGGGCCCGACGGCGCGGTGTGGGCCATCACCGACGAGACCAACGGCAAGCTGGTGCGGCTGGCGAGGGCTGACTGAGACTACCGGGAGGGTGGAGGACCAAAGCGGTTCGGGCCGGACTGTCCCCGGAGCAGCCCGATTTCGACAAAGGCCCAGAGGTTGAACCCGAGCGACAGGAGGGCCGCCCCCGCAGACGCGGCCGGCGCCCAGCCCTGTTCCGCCATGGGCCACTGGGTCAGCCAGAACGACAGCGCGGCCAGGCTCCACGGGGCGAGCAGGAAAAGCGATAGCCAGGCGACGCCCCGTCCCCGGTCGTGCAGGCGGCGGGCGACCACCCCCACCGCCGCGATCACGGCGACCGCCATCGGTGCAAAGACAAGGGCCGACAGCCACCGGGGCCCTCCGCCCATCGCCACCGCCGCCGCTCCGTAGGCGAAACCGGCGCTCAACAGCAGGAGCGCCGTCTGCCACCGCCAGTACCCCAGCCGCGTCAACCGGCCGCGAAAGGCCAGCACGTCCCTGATCGCCTGCATCATCGCCCACCCCCTTGTGGAGGCATCCAAGCACAGCCGTGGGAAAAAGGTCAGTCTCGCAGCAGTTCGTTCACGCCCGTTTTCGCCCGCGTTTGCGCGTCCACCCGCTTGACGATCACGGCACAATACAGAGAGGGCCCTCCGTTCGGATCCGGCAGGGCGCCGGGCACCACCACCGAATACGCTGGCACCTCGCCGCGGAAGATCTCGCCGGTGGCGCGGTCGACGATTTTGGTCGAGCCGGACAGGTAGACGCCCATGGCCAGCACGGCACCCTCGCGCACGATGACGCCCTCGGCCACCTCGGCCCGGGCGCCGATGAAGCAGCCATCCTCGATGATGGTCGGATTGGCCTGCAGCGGCTCCAGCACCCCGCCGATGCCGGCGCCGCCGGACAGGTGCACGTTCTTTCCGATCTGGGCGCAGCTGCCGACCGTGGCCCAGGCGTCGACCATCGAGCCCTCGTCGACGAAGGCGCCGATGTTCACGAAGCTGGGCATCAGCACGACATTGCGGGCGATGTAGGCCCCGCGTCGGACGATCGCCCCCGGGACGGAGCGGAACCCCGCCTCCTGATAGTGATTGGCGGTCCAGTCGCCGAACTTGTTGGGGACCTTGTCCCACCACGGGCCGACGCCCGGTGCGCCTGAGGCTGGGCCGCGGTCGCCGCCGCGCACCAACTCGTTGTCGTTCAGCCGGAAGGACAGCAACACCGCCTTCTTCAGCCACTGATGCGTGGTCCAGACGCCGTCGGCGCCGCGTGAGGCGACCCGGGCCTCGCCGGAGTCGAGCATGGCCAGCCCCGTCTCGACGGCGTGGCGCACCTCGCCGTGGGTGGCAGGCGAGACCCTGGCCCGTTCCTCCCAGGCGGCGTCGATGACGGATTCCAGCTGGGCGGTCATGCTGCGGCCTCCTTGAAGGTCAGGTCGGTCAGGAAGTCGAGCAGGTCGGGCGCGACATGGTCGATATGGTCGCCCAGCGGTTTGCCGTGGCCATCGCCGATCAGGATCGTCGCCATGCCCATGGCCTTGGCCGGCTCGAGGTTGCGCGGCGTGTCCTCGAAGAAGGCCGCCGACCGCGGCTCGAAATTGAACCGCTCGATCATCCGGCGGAAGGTCGACGGCGCCGGCTTGGGCGTC
>JADGMZ010000343.1 GCA_015234495.1 Brevundimonas sp.
GGGATGTATTATCACCTGCTGACCCCGATCGGTCAGGCGACCGAGATCGTCCAGGCCCGGGGTCCGGCCCGCATCGGCGTGGTCGGGCAGGGAGCCGGCACCATGGCCGCCTACAAGCGCGCCGAGGACAGCCTGATCTTTTTCGAGATCGACCCGGCGGTCGACCGCATGTCGCGCGACCCCCGCTGGTTCACCTTCATCTCGGACTGCGCGGTCGGCGAGGTGGATACGGTGCTGGGCGACGCCCGCCTGACCCTGGGGGGCCAGGCGGCCGGCAGCTACGACCTGCTGATCATCGACGCCTTCTCGTCCGACGCGGTGCCGACCCACCTGCTGACGGTCGAGGCGATCGACGGCTATCTGCGCCTGCTGAAGCCCGACGGGGTGGTGCTGCTGCACCTGTCGAACCGCAATCTCGAGATCGTCCTGCCGACCATCGCGGCGGCCAGGGTCCTCGGCCGGCCGGCGCTGCACGGCCTCTATATCGAGGACAACTCCATGCCGCAGATGGCCATCGCCTCGACCGAGGCGGTTGCGATCTCGCCTACCGAGCGCGGCCTGGCCGACTTCCGCGGCAAGCCAAACTGGCGCGAGGCCCCCGAGACCGGGGTGCGGCCGTGGACCGACGATTACGTCAACCTGTTCGGCGCCCTGTGGCGCGCCTTCCGGCCGCCGCCCGAGCGGCCCTAGTCCGGCAGTTCGATGGTCGCCACGGCCTGGGCGGCCAGGCCCTCGCCGCGACCGGTGAAGCCGAGGCCCTCGGTCGTGGTCGCCTTGACGCTGACGGCGTCCAGAGGAAGGGCCAGCAGTTCGGCCAGACGCTCGCGCATGGCCTGGCGGTGCGGCTTCACCTTCGGCCGCTCGCAGATCAGGGTGACGTCGACATTGACCAGCCGGCCGCCACGGGCGTGCAGCCGCTCCACCGCATGGGCGAGGAACTGGTCTGAAGCCGCGCCCTTCCAGCGCGGATCGGTCGGCGGGAAATGGTCGCCGATGTCGCCGTCGCCCATGGCGCCGAGAACGGCGTCGGTGAGGGCGTGCAGCCCGGCGTCGGCGTCGGAGTGGCCGATCAGCGTCTGGTCGTGGGCGATCTCGACCCCGCACAGCCAGACGGCGTCGCCGGGCCCCCAGCGGTGCACGTCGAAGCCCGTGCCGACGCGGGTGCGGCGCGGGATCAGGGCTTCGGCCATGGCGAAATCCTCGGGGTAGGTGAGCTTCATCAGGCGGGGATCGCCCTGGACGATGCGGACGCGGCCGCCGGCGCGTTGCACGACCGTGGCCTCGTCGGTGGCGGGCTCGTCGTCGGGCCAGGCGGCGAAGGCGTCGACGATCTTGCGGTAGGGGAAGGCCTGGGGGGTCTGGGCGCGCCACAGACCGTCGCGCTCTATCGCATCGGTCATCAGACTATCGGCAGCGCGGCGCAGGCTGTCGGCGACAGGCAGGGCGGGCAGGGCGCCGTCGGCGTCCGCGAGCGCGTCGAGCGTGCGCCGGATCACCGCGGCGTCCAGCAGGGGCCGGGCGGCGTCGTGGATCAGAACCGGCCGGTCGTCCGGCCCGCCGAGCGCCGCAAGGCCGTTGCGGACCGAATCGGCCCGGCTCGCACCGCCCGGGGCCAGCCGCCAGCCGGTCAGGCCTGCGAGCGCCTCTCCGGCCTCCGCCCCCGCCCCGGCGGGAGCGACCACGATCAGGTCGGCGGCGCCGGCCCTGAGCAGGGCCTCGACCGACCAGCGGATCACCGGCTTGCCGCCCATCGTCCGCCACTGCTTGGCCCCGCCGGCGCGCGAGCCGGCGCCGGCGGCGACCACCACGGCGGCGAAGTCGGGGAGGGGCGAGGTCATCCCGGCCTTCTAATCGCCGCCGTCGTGCTTGACGAGGGCGTCATGAGCGGCGGTAAGGAGCCGATGGCGACGGGCGTGCAGATTGGCGAGGTGTGGGTCCCCGGACGGGTGCTGACCGCGCCCATGACCGGGATTACGGACCTGCCGTTCCGGCGGCTGGCCTCCCGGCTGGGCGCCGCCTACGTCGCCACCGAGATGGTCGCCGCCGCCGAGCTGGCGCGGGCTCGTCCCGACGTGGTGCGCCGCGCCGCCGTCGGGGAAGGGTTGCCGCTGACGGTGATCCAGCTGGTCGGGCGCGACCCGGGCGCCATGGCCGAGGGCGCGCGCATGGCCGAGGCGGCCGGGGCCGACATCATCGATCTCAACTTCGGCTGTCCGGCCAAGGAGGTGGCGGCGGCGGCCTGCGGCTCGGCCCTGATGCGGACGCCGGATCTCGCCTGCCGGCTGATGGAGGCGGCGGTCAAGGCGACCTCGCGGCCGGTCACGGTCAAGATGCGGCTCGGCTGGGACGACGCCAGCCGCAATGCGCCGGAACTGGCGCGGCGGGCCGAGGACATCGGGATCCGGGCGATCACGGTTCATGGGCGCACCCGGCAGCAGTTCTATACCGGCGTGGCCGACTGGGGGGCCGTGGGCGAGGTCAAGGCGGCGGTGGGGGTGCCGGTGATCGTCAACGGCGACATCGTTACGGCCGACGACGCCCGGGCGGCGCTGCAGCAGTCCGGGGCCGACGCCCTGATGCTGGGCCGGGGCGTCTACGGGCGGCCTTGGC
>JADGMZ010000344.1 GCA_015234495.1 Brevundimonas sp.
GTACGGCTACGGCGGTTTCCAGAATTCGCTGCTGCCCGGCTATTCGCCGACGGTCGGCAAGCTGTGGCTGGAGCGGGGCGGCGTCTATGTCATCGCCAATACGCGCGGCGGCGGCGAGTTCGGCCCGCGCTGGCACCAGGCGGCCCTGCAGGAGAACCGCCAGCGGGCGCACGAGGACTTCCAGGCCGTGGCCGAGGACCTGATCGCGCGCGCCATCACCTCGCAGCCGCGCCTCGGGATCATGGGCGGCTCGCAGGGCGGGCTGTTCATGGGGGCGATGCTGACCCAGCGCCCGGACCTGATCAATGCGGCGGTCATCCAGGTGCCGCTGTTCGACATGCTGCGCTTCCACAAGCTGCTGGCGGGCGCCAGCTGGATCGCCGAATACGGCAATCCGGACATTCCCGAGCAGCGGGCGTGGATCGAGCAGTACTCGCCCTACCAGCGGCTCGCGGCCGGCCAGCCCTATCCGGAGGTGTTCATCCACACCTCGACCAAGGACGACCGGGTGCACCCGGGCCACGCCCGCAAGGCGGCCGCGCGGCTGGAGGAGCTGGGCTATCCGGTGCTGTTCTACGAGAACACCGACGGCGGCCACGCGGCCGGCGCCAACCTGCGCGAAACGGCCCGGCGGCTGGCGCTGGAATACACCTATCTGACCCGGCGGCTGATGGATCAGCCGGCGGCGGAGTAGGCCGTGAGGCGAGCCGCCGCCGCCGCTGCGGCCGCCCTGCTACTGCTGGCGAGCGGGGCGGCGGCGCAGGACACGACGGCCCCCGGGCCGGTGGTATTCGATTTCGAGGCGGAGCCGGGCCTGACGTTCCGGCCCGGCGGCGGCTGGTCGTTCGGGCCCGTGCGCGGCGAGGCTCCTGAGGGCGAAGCTTTCGTCCGGCTGGAGAACGCCGGCCCGGAGGCGCCGCCGAGCATGGCCGCGGGCGCAGTCCCGGCCGAGGGCTGGATCGGACAGACCGTGCGGCTCAGCGCCTGGCTGAGGGTCGACGGAGACCACAGTCCGCTGGCCGGCCTGTGGCTGAGGATCGACGGCGCTGAGGAGGGCCCACCGCTGTTCTTCGACAACATGTCGGAGCGGCCCGTCGCCCCCGGCGGCTGGTCGCGGCACGAGATCACGGCCTATGTGCCGCCCGGCTCCGGACGGCTGGTCTTCGGCCTGCTGAAGTCCGGCGTCGGATCGCTCGACGCCGACGCCCTGACCTTGAGCGTGACCGAGCCCGTAACGACCACGATGTCGCCCGAGGCGCGCGCCTATCTGGACGAGGCTCTCGGCGCGCTGGAGGCCGGGCACATCAACCGGGCCGCGGTGGACTGGGCCCATGTGCGCGAAGTCACCGACCGGATGGCGGCGAGGGCGACGACGCCCGCCGAAGTACGCCCGGCGATCCGCGTCGCCATCGAGATGCTCGGCGAGCGGCACACCTTTCTCCGCCCGCCGCCGCGCGATCCGGCCGCGCCGGGCGGAGAGGGGCCGCCCGCGCCGATGCCGCGCGGTGAGACCGCCGCGCCGGGGGTCGGGCTGCTGACCGTGCCGGCGCGTCCCTCCACCGGCGGCGAAGCGCTGGACCAGGCATATCGCGACACGCTTGCGGTGGCGATCGAACGGCTGGAGGCGGTCGGGACCTGCGGCTGGATCGTCGACCTGCGCGGCAACGGCGGCGGCAATATGTGGCCGATGCTGAACGGACTGGAGCCGCTGCTGGGCGCCGGGCCGTTCGGCCATTTCGGCAACGCGGACGGGCCGCAGTCGCGCTGGGTGCGGCGCGACGGCAGGATCGTCAACGAGCCGATGGACGCCGGGGGCGAAGGCGAGACCCCGGTAGGCCGGCTGGCGGAGGCGCCGGTGGCCGTTCTGTTCGGCCCGCGGACAGGCAGCTCCGGCGAGATGACCGCCATCGCCTTTCTCAGCCGGCCGCGCACGCGGACGTTTGGGGCCCCGAGCGGCGGGCTGACGACCGCCAACGTCTCCTATCGGCTGCCGGACGGGGCCCAGTTGGTGATCACCACCACCGGCGTCCACGACGGCGACGGCCGCTTCATCACCGGGCCGCTGGTGCCCGACGAGGCCACGTCCGACGACGAGACCCTGCCCCGCGCCCTGGAGTGGCTGGCCACTCAGGGTTGCTCGGCCCAGACTGATCCCGCATGAGGAAGACAAGGCTCCCCCGCATGAAGACACTCATCCTGATGTCCGCCGCCGTCCCGGCCCTGCTGCTCTCGGCCTGCGCCAGCGCGGACCCCGCCGCCCAGGGCCAGCCGGTCGCGTGGGGGGCCGCCTCGCCGCTGGAGCAGGCGGGGCTGCCGCCGCACTTCCCCGCCGATCTGACGCCGGCGGGCGTGCGCGCGGCGGACGACCATCTGGCGCTGGAAGAGGTCGAGGGCGCCGAGGCCATGGCCTTCGTCGCCGAGTCGAACCGCAAGGCGCTGGCGGCGCTGGAGGGCGACCGCCGCTACGAGACCTTCCGGGCCCAGGCCGAGGCGATCCTGACCGCGACGGACCGGATCCCCAGCCCCAGCTTCCTCGGCGACGGCATCGGCAATTTCTGGCAGGACGCCGCCACACCCCCTTGGGATTGGCCGCGTCC
>JADGMZ010000345.1 GCA_015234495.1 Brevundimonas sp.
ACCTACAACTGGGATCCGGAAACCTACGGCGGCGGGCGCAATTTCGGCCATCTGGCCTACAAGGTCGACGACATCTACGCCGCGTGCCAGAGGCTGATGGACGGCGGGGTGACGATCAACCGGCCGCCGCGCGATGGCCGCATGGCCTTCGTCCGCTCGCCGGACGGCATCTCCGTCGAACTGTTGCAAGAGGGCGAGCCGCGGCCGCCCGCCGAGCCGTGGGCCTCGATGCCCAACACCGGGAGCTGGTAAGCTGAACATTCGCACCTCCGCCGCCCTGGCCATGACCGCCCTGGCCATGACCGCCTGCGCCTCGACCTCCGAGACCCATCCGTCGCGCACCGCCACCGAACAGCTGCTGGTGGCGCGCGCCGCCGACCGCGCGGTGGAGGGGCTGACCCTGCCGATCCCGCGCGGCACGCGGGTGTACGTCGACGACACCTATTTCCGCGCCGAGAACGCCCCCTATGCGGTCAGCGCCATCCGCGCCGCCCTGTCCGAGGCGGGCTATTCGCTGTCGCCGTCAAAGCAGGAGGCGGCGGCGGTGCTGGAGCTGCGCGCCGGGGCCCTGTCGCTGGAGCAGATGCGGCGGGTGTTCGGGGTGCCGGAGATGCGGGTGCCGATCAACGACAGCTTCAATGTCGTCTCGATCCCCGAGCTGTCGGTCTACAGCCGCCGCGACCGGGTCGGCGTGGCCGAATTCTCGGCCTTCCTCTACGAACCCAGCACCGGTGCCCCGCTGGGCGCCATCATCCCGATGACCGGCGAGTTCCGCATCCGCAGCCACAAGCTGCTGATGATGGTCGCCTGGGGCCAGCAGCGCATCGACCCTGGCGAGCGCGACCCGGGCGACAGCTGGCGGGAGTTCTAGACGGCGGGGCGCTGACCTTCGCCGCCGCCGCTTGCGCCTTTGCTCACCAGCGGTGAAGGTCCCTCCCTCAGTTTCCGGGAGGGTTTCCATGCGTCGTCTGCTCGTCTCCACCGTCGCCGCCGTCGCCCTGCTGGCTGGCGCGCCCGTCGCGGCTCTGGCGCAGGACGCCGCAGCGCCCGCGGCGGCCGCGCAAAGCGAGGACGCGCGGCTGGCGGCGTTTTTCGAACAGGCCTTTCAGGAGCGGATCGCCCTGTCGCCGCAGTCGATGACGGCGCTGGGGATGAAGCGGGACTACGACCGGCTGGACGATACGACGGACGCGGCGGCGGCGCGGGCGCTGGCGCTGATGGAGCGGCAGGTCGCGCAACTGAACGACCAGTTCAATCCGCAGACGCTGAGCGGGGACAGCCGGATGTCGTGGCGGCTGTTCGAATACGGGGTCGAGCAGGCGCGGCTGTCGAACCGGTGGCGCGACTGGGGCTATCAGTTCGCGGCGAACGGCAATCCGACCACAGGCCTGCCGGTGTTCATGATCAACAACCACCGCGTCGACAGCGTCGCCGACGCCGAAGCTTATGTCTCGCGGCTGAAGGACTCCGAGCGGGTCCTGCACGAGATCGCCGCCGAGCTGCGCCAGAGGGCGGCGGCGGGGGTGATCTCGCCCAACTTCGTGTTCGAACCGTCGATCGGGAACACCCGCAACATCATCACCGGCGCGCCGTTCGACGACGCGGCCGACAACCCGGTCTGGGCCGACTTCCAGAAGAAGGTGGCGGCGCTGGAGGCGGACGGCGCCGAGAAGGCGCGGCTGCTGGCCGATGGGCGAGCGGCGCTGACGGGGGAGTGGAGGCGCGGCTACGAGCACGTGCTGGCGGCGCTGGCCGAGGTGCAGGCGCTGGCGGCGGCGATGCCGGACCGCGACGGCGGGGTGTGGCGGCTGCCGGATGGCGAGGCCTATTATAATGCGCGGCTGAAGCTCTCGACCACGACCGACCTGACCGCCGACCAGATCCACCAGATCGGGCTGGACGAGGTCGAGCGGCTGCACGGCGAGATGCAGACGATCATGGACCAGGTCGGCTTCGAGGGCTCGCTGCAGGACATGTTCGCCCTGCTGAAGACCGATCCGCGCTTCCAGTATCCGAACACGCCGGAGGGCAAGGAACAGTATCTGGCCGACAGCCGCGCCTTCATCGCCCAGGTGATGGACGCGGCGCCGCAGTGGTTCAGCGACCTGCCCGAGGCGGCGCTGGAGGTGCGGGCGGTGGAGGCGTGGCGCGAGTCGACGGCCTCGATCGCCTTCTACAACGCCCCGGCGCCGGACGGATCGCGGCCCGGCATCTACTACGTCAACCTGTCTGACATGACCCAGGTGCTGAAACCCCAGATCGAGGGCATCAGCTATCACGAGGGCGCGCCGGGCCACCATTTCCAGATCGCCTACGCCCAGGAGATGCAGGGCCTGCCGTCGTTCCGGCGCTTCGGCGGCTACGGCGCCTACGCCGAGGGCTGGGGGCTGTACGCCGAGCGGCTGGGCAAGGAGATGGGGTTCTATGAGGACCCGTATTCGGATTTCGGCCGGCTCTCGACCGAGTTGTGGCGGGCGGTGCGGCTGGTCACGGACACGGGGCTGCACGCCAAGCGCTGGAGCCGGGAGCAGGCCATCGACTATTTCCGCCAGAACTCGCTGCTGAGCGAGCGCGACATCGTCAAGGAGGTGG
>JADGMZ010000346.1 GCA_015234495.1 Brevundimonas sp.
TCCCGCCGGGCCGCATCGACGGACCGGTGACGATCCCGCTGCCGCCGCCGCCGCCGCGTCCGCCGGAAATCAGCAACGTGACCTGGCAACGCCAGCCCGCGCCTGAGTTCCCCGAACGCGCCGCCTCTCGCGGCATCGAGTCGGGCACCGTGCAACTGGTCTGCAACGTCAGCTCCAACGGCGCGGCGACCAACTGCTCGATCGTGTCGGAGGATCCGTCCGGCGCAGGCTTCGGCCAGGCCGCCCTGCGGTCGATGTCCCGGGCGCGGTTCTCGCCCCGGACCGTCGACGGGGTCGCCGAAGGCGGGCGCGCCCGCTTCACCATCCGGTTCCGTCTGGCCGACTAAAGGCCGGGCCGGTCCCACAGTACGAGACGCCCCGGTCCCAGCGGCCGGGGCGTTTTCGTTCGCGCGGGAGCGATCGGGCTCGCTCGGACGTTGTGTCGCCAACCGAACACGGAGCCCCCTCATGAGCCGATCCCTGACCGTCGCCCTGTCCGCCGCCGGCGCCCTGGCGCTCGCCGCCTGCGCCTACAACGAGACGCTGGGCCGCAACCAGTTCCTGATCGTCGACGACAGCGCCCTGACGCAGCAGTCAGAGGCCGCCTGGGCCGAGGCGCTGCGCACTCAGCCGACGTCGAACGACGCCACGGCCAATGCGCGCGTCCGCCGGGTCGGCTCGCGCATCGTCGAGGCCGCCGGCCTGACCAACCGCAGCTGGGACTACGCTGTCTTCGTCAGCGAGGGCCCGAACGCCTTCGTCCTGCCGTCGGGCAAGATCGGCGTGACCACCGGCCTGCTGGGTCTGGTCCGCAACGACGACCAGCTGGCCGCGGTGCTCGGCCATGAGGTCGGCCATGTCGTCGCCCGGCACGCAGCCGAGCGCTATTCCTCGACCGCGGCCACCAGCCTGGTGCTGAGCGGGGTGCAGAGCGCGGCCGGCGACTACGCCCAGGCGGCGGGGGCGATCGGCGGCCTCGGCGCGCAGCTGGGCGTGCTGCTGCCGTTCTCGCGCCGCCATGAGCTGGAGGCCGACCGCCTCGGCGTCGACTATCTGCAGCGGGCCGGTTACCGGCCGTCCGAGTCGATCGCCCTGTGGCGGCTGATGGCCGGGCAGCGCCAGGGCTCGACGCCGGAGTTCGCCTCGACCCACCCGTCGGACGCCAGCCGAATCGCGGCGCTGGAGGAATACATCCGGAGCCAGGGGTGGAGCTGACGCTGGGGGGCGAGGGATGAGGGATTAGGGATGAGGGATGAGGGATGAGGGATGAGCGAAGCGCAACAGGCAAGGGCGCGACCAAACCCTCGTATGTGCGCCTGAGCCAGAGGGACCTCACCTCATCCCTCCCTCATCCCTCTTCCGTCGCCCTACGCGCCTCCTTCCCCCTTGCCCCGGGGCGGCGACGCGGCTAGACACCCGGCTCGCGCGGATACGTGCAGCCTTAGCTCAGATGGTTAGAGCGCCGGTTTGTGGAGCCGGAGGTCCTCAGTTCGATCCTGAGAGGCTGTACCATCGCCCCCGTCGGCGGGGCGGCGCCCGTCCCCCGACCTATCCCCCTGACGACGAACGACGCGCCCGGCGCCCGCCCTTGCGTGGCGTTTCGGCGGCCTTCTCCGCCGTCGCCCCGGCGTCCGGTTCGGACGGCGCGACGGCGCTGAGCGGGTTGCGGCGGCGCAGGCGGGTGACCGGCCGCTCGAGGCCGTCGAGCGCCTCGCGGGTGGCGCGGTAGCCGGCTTCGACGCCGGGCTCGAAAGCCTTCCAGTCCCGGATGTCGACGCCGTCGGGCGTCGGCTGGATCAGCAGGTCGGTGGCGGCGCGAGAGCTCTCCAGATCGGCGTCGGTGGTCAGGGTGGCCGAGCGCATCAGGATGGAGACGATCGGCGGGCCCCGACGCCAGGCTCCGGTGGCGATCAGCCGCCAGATCGAGGGGGGATGCTGGATCGTGTCCGGATCGACGCCGCGGGTCTCGGACATGTCGATGCCGATCACCGGGCCGGAGTTCATGTTGCGCATGACCTCGGCAGGAAGGTTCTTGAGCACGGCGCCGTCGACCAGCACCTGGCCGTCGATCACCACCGGCGGCAGGATGCCCGGGATGGCTATGGAGGCGCGCATGGCCTGGCGCATCAGGCCGCGACGGTGCACCTCCAGCTTGCCGCTGGTCAGGTTGGTCGAGACCGCGAAGAAGGGCCGGTGCAGGTCGGCCAGGTCGACCTCGCCGTAGGCTTCCTGAAGCAGGCGGTCGACCTTGCGGGCGCGGGTCATGGCCAGCAGGGGAAAGGCCAGGTCGGACAGGGGGTCGCTCTGCACGAAGGCCTTGCGGATGCGGGCCTCAAGCTCCTCCTGGGACCAGCCGAGAGCCGGGCCGGCGGCGATCACCGCCCCCATCGAGGCGCCGCCGACGAAGTCGATCGGCACCCCGGCCTCGCGCAGCGCCCTGAGCGCGCCGATGTGCGAATAGGCGCGCGCCCCGCCGCCGGACATGACCACGCCGACAGACGAGCCGGTGATGACCCGGCCCATGCGCTCGGCGTCGGCCTGGTCGCCCTCGACGGCCTGGAACCAGCGTCCCGGCGCGACCGCGTCGATCC
>JADGMZ010000347.1 GCA_015234495.1 Brevundimonas sp.
GAAGACGCTGGACCTGCTCAGCGTCTTCTGGTCGCGCGACTGGCGCTGCACGTACAGCGTCCCGCCATCCGCCGACCAGTTGACCCGGGCCAGGTAGATGTCCGTGTTCCCGCCCAGATCGACCCTGGCGCGCCGCCCGGTCTGGCGGTCATGCACATACAGTTCGACCACCGCATTGGGCCGCCCGGCCCGCGGATAGCGCTGCTCGATCACCGTCGCCCCGCCGCCGGTGATGTCCAGCCGCGGGATCACATCGACGGTGGATTCATCGGTGCGCTGCAGGGCGATGTAGCGCTCGTCCGGGCTCCACCAGTAGCCGGTGTCGCGGTCCATCTCCTCCTGGGCGATGAACTCCGCCGTGGCCCAGGTGATCAGCCCCTCGCCGTCGTTCGTCACCTCGGTCTCGCGGCCGCTGGCCAGATCATAGACCACCAGGTCCTGGTCCCGCACCCACGAGACATAGTTCCCGTCCGGCGACACCTTGGCGTCGATCTCGTCGGCCTCGGTTTCGGTCAGCCGGCGGATGGCGCCCCCGTCGCGTTCGGCCAGGAAGACGTCGCCTTCCAGCGGCGCGAGGATGTAGCGGCCCTGCTCGTCCCACGAATATTCGACCACGCCGCGCTGGCTGATGCGCATCCGCTCGCGCCGCGCCTTTTCCGCCTCCGACAGCTCGCCGGCGTCCGGGACCAGCGCCCGCGCGTCGATCAGCTTGAAAGGCTCGCCCTCTCCGGTCGGCGCGGCCCACAGGTCCAGCACATCGACGTCGTCCGGGCGCGAGCGCAGGAAGGCGACCAGTTCGCCGTCCGGCGACAGGCTGACCCCGCGCGCCACCGGCCCTGACAGCGAGGGATCGGAGAACACCCGTTCGGGCGTCAGAACGGCCGGGTCCCGGGCCCCGTCCGAACTTTGCGCCGCGGCGGCAGTGAACGGCGTCTGCGCCGCGAGGAACAGGGTGGAGGCGAGGAGAATGTTGCGCATGGCGGCGACGCTAAAGGCGATTTCCCCCGTCGTCATCCCCTTGTTCGGCCGGCGCGACAGTCCATCCCTTCCCCCTCCGCCCTCCGCCCCCTAATAAGCCCCCGATGACCGACGTCGCCGTCTCCGCCCCGCCCGCGAAAGCCTCGCCCTTCCATGAGCTGGAAGTGCTGTGGGTCCATCACTGGACCGACCAGCTGTTCAGCTTCCGCATCCGCCGGCCCGAGGACTTCCGCTTCCGCTCCGGCGAGTTCGTCATGCTCGGCCTGCCCGGCGAAGACGGGGCCAAGCCGGTCCTGCGCGCCTATTCCATCGCCAGCCCGTGCTGGGACGAACAGCTCGAGTTCCTCTCCATCAAGGTCCCCGACGGCCCCCTCACCTCGCGCCTGCAGAAGATCCAGCCCGGCGACACCGTGCTGATGGGCAGGAAGCCGACCGGCACCCTGGTGCTGGACGCGCTGACCGGCGGCGACCGCCTGTGGCTGATCGGCACCGGCACGGGCCTGGCCCCCTGGCTCAGCGTGGCCCGCGATCCCGACACCTACAGCCGCTTCGGCCAGGTCATCGTCTGCCATACGGTGCGCAACGTGGCCGACTTGACCTACCGCGACTTCTTCACCTCCGGCATCCACGACGATCCCCTGATCGGCGACGAGGCGAAGGCGCAGCTGACCTACTATCCGACCGTCACCCGCGAGCGTTTCCAGACGCCGGGCCGCATCACCGACCGCATCCGCTCGGGCGACCTGTTCGCCGATCTCGGCCTGCCGGCCGGTTTCTCGCCCAAGACCGACCGCGTCATGCTGTGCGGCTCGATGGCCATGATCAAGGAAACCGCCGAACTGCTCGAGGGCTACGGCCTCAAGGAAGGCTCGAACGCCGAACCGGGCGACTATGTTCTGGAGCGCGCCTTTGTCGGCTGACCTGAAAGCCCCGCCCACGGCGGTCGCCGTCGAGGCCCGCCTCGATCCCGCCGACTGCCGGACCATGGTCGAGGTCCGCCACGGCGTCGACGCCCTCGACCGCGCCCTCGTCGAGCTTCTGGCCGAACGCCAGCGCTACATGGACGCCGCCGCCCGCATCAAGCCGGACCGCTCGGTGGTGCATGACGAGGCCCGCATCGAGGATGTGGTGCGCAAGGTGCTCGCCGCCGCCGCCGGGGCCGGCCTGTCGCCCGC
Source organism: Brevundimonas sp. (assembly GCA_015234495.1). Classification (GTDB taxonomy): domain Bacteria; phylum Pseudomonadota; class Alphaproteobacteria; order Caulobacterales; family Caulobacteraceae; genus Brevundimonas. The sequence continues at coordinate 2,154 of JADGMZ010000347.1, forward strand.
CATCGCCGAGCCGGTGTGGCGCACCCTGATCGACCGCTGCATCGCCCACGAGTTCGAGGCCTGGGACCGCACGCGCGGCTAGCCGCCCCGCAGGCCCCGCAGCATCAGTTCGTGACGATAGGCCGCCACGTCGGCCAGCGCCGCCTCCAGCGCATCGCGCACCCGGTCCAGCAACGGCGGCGCCCCGGTCTTGTCGGCCGCCTCGGCCGCCTGGCAGGCCGCCGCCAGCGTCCCCGCGCCGATCCCTGCCGCCGCGCCTCTCAGCGTGTGCACGGCGTCGCGCCAGCCCTCCTCGCGCACATCCAGCATCGGCGACCACAGCGCCGCCTGCTGCGCGAACAGCCCCAGCACCTCCTCGCTGATCGCATCGTCGCCGGCGGTGGTCCGCTCCAGCACGGCGAAGTCGACCGCTCCCGAC
>JADGMZ010000348.1 GCA_015234495.1 Brevundimonas sp.
CCGGCGAGCACGAACAGCACGTCCGGCCGGGCCTGGAGGGCCGCGTCGATCTGGGCGTCGAACCGCCCCGCCTCCAGCGTTTCCACCGTCGCCTCGCAGGCGTAGAGCGCGAGGATGGCTTCCGCCTCGTCGGCCGCCCCCTGGCCGACGCCGCCGGAGAGCGGGTTGACCAGCATCATGACCCGCTTGAGCGCCGCATGCCGGGTCAGCACGCAGCTGTCGCCGGCCTCGGCTCCGGGCCCGGTTTCAGGCGCAGCTTCGGGCGCGATCGCTGGATCGACCGCCGGAGTCAGGGTCACGCTCATGCCGCCCGAACGTCCCGCCCGAAGCGATGTTCCGGGCGGGGCGTCGAAGCGTGGCGGTTTATTTCTTCAATTCGTCCGAAGCCGCCGCAGCGCCCGCCTGGGCCGCGTCGCCGGCCTTGACGGCGGCCTTGCCGGCCTGGTCGGCGACCTTCGGCGCCTCGCCCCGAACGGTCTCGACAGCGGCGGAGATCCAGCCGTCCATCATGGCTCCGCCCTCAGCGAGCGACTTTTCCTTGATCCCGAGCACGGCGGTCAGGACGCCGAACACCGCCAGCAGGGTGATCACCAGGCTGATGAAGGGATTGCCCCGGCGCCGCCGGCTACGCGCCCACACGGGACTGTGATCGGCGTCATCCGCAATGCGGACCGGTTCGGAAAAACGCATGCGAAACCCCCGTCTCTTGCCCCTCGCGCTTTCGGCGCGCCATACTGCCAAGCTTAGTGCAGTACCAACAGGGAGCATAGCGGGGGAACCGTGACGGTTATCCAGCATTATCTCCCGTGGGGCGAACCCGAGGGATGAAGGACATACCCATGAAAAAGGCAATCATCGCGATCGCCGGCGCCGGCCTGCTGGCCACCGCGTGCGCCAGCGATCCTTACGGCGGCACCAATGAAACGGTCCGTCAGGGCGCAATCGGCGCGGGTATCGGCGCAGTCGCCGGCGCCATCATCGGCAATAACGTCGGCGATGGTAATGCCGGAACCGGCGCGGCCATCGGTGCGGTCGTCGGCGGCGCCGCGGGCGCGGTCCGCGGCTCGCAGCAGGACCGGGCCAATCAGCAGCGCTACCGCGACAGCCAGGGCCGGTACTACTATTGCTACGATAACCGCCAAACCGAGTGCTATTGGGAGAATGGCCAGCGCCGGTACTAGGCGCGGGTCGGGATTCCCGAGTGATCAGGGCGGTTCGTCGGCGACGGGCCGCCCTTTTTCCTGAGAGGCGGAATGAAGGGGCTGAGCCTGATCCTGATCGGCGCCGGCGCGCTGACCGTGGCCGCATGCGCGGGAACGCCGGGGAGCCGGGGCGCCCTCGTCGCCGAGCCGAGTCCCTGCGCGCCGCAGCGGTTCGACATCTATTTCCGCGAGGGTGAGACGGGGCTGACCGACGCCGCGCGCCACGCCATCGGCCTGACGGCGACCCAGTTGCAGGGCTGCGACATCCGCAAGGTGGAGGTGATCGGCCTGGCCGATGCGAGCGGCGGACCGGACGCCAACCTGGACCTGTCGGAAAGCCGGGCGATGGCGGTGACCGAGGCCCTGACGGCGGCAGGCTGGCCGGCGCCGGCGTTCAGCCTGGTGGCGGCCGGAGAGTCCGGCTCGGTCACGGCGGGCGGGGTCGCGGAACCGATGCGCCGCCGCACCGAGGTGCTGGTCGAGGCTGCGCCGCGCTGAGACAGGACGACGCGTGACGCGATGCGGCCGGGGCGGCTAAGGTCGCGCCGTGATCCGCCTGTCCAGACTTCTCCTCATCCTTGTCATGCTGGCCGCGCCCTCCTGGGCCGCGGCGCAGGACGGCCGCGTGCAGCGCACCGAGCGCATCGCTGCCGAACTGACGCCCATGTCGCAGTGGGCGGCGCCGGGCTCCACCGCCATCGTCGCCGTGCGTCAGGACATCGAACCGGGCTGGCACACCTACTGGCGCAATCCGGGCGACTCCGGCGGCGCCACGACCCTGTCCTGGACCCTGCCCGCGGGCGTCGCGGCGGGCGACATCGTCTGGCCGGTGCCCGAGCGGCAGCGGCTGGCCGGGCTGATGAACTACGGCTACTCGGGCGAGGTCTATCTGCCCGTCCCCATCGAGGTTCCGGCGACGGCGCCGCCGGGAACGACGCTGCCGCTGTCGGTCAGGGCGCTGTTCCTGGTGTGCAGCGCCGAGATGTGCGTGCCCGACGAGCTGACCCTGACTCTGGACCTGCAGGTCCGGGAGGGGGCGGCGCCTCTCGACGGGCGTCACGGGTCGGCTATCCAGTCGGTGCTGGAGTCGGCCCCTCGGCCGGCGGGCATCGAGGCACGTCTGGCGCTGGAGAACGGCGTGCTGACCCTGACCGCAGCCGGCGGGCCCCTGGCCGGGCGCAATCCGGGAAGCGGCTACTTCTTCCCCTTCGAGGGCGGCGTGATCGAGCACCCGGCGGCGCAGGGCGGCGCATGGGGGCCGCGGGGCCTGACCCTCGCCATGCAGGCGGTCGGCGGCCCACGCGGCGGGGGGCGGGTCGCAGCGCATGCGCACGGGTGGGGCGCCGGGCTGGAGGGGGGGGGGGCC
>JADGMZ010000349.1 GCA_015234495.1 Brevundimonas sp.
TCCTGATCACCGGCGGCGGCTCGGGCATCGGCCGCGCCATGGCCGAGGCGCTGCACCGACGCGGGGCGAAGGTGATCATCGCCGGCCGCCGCCGCGAGGCGCTGGAGGCGGTGGCCGCCGCCAACCCCGGCATGGCCTTCGAAACCCTGGACGTCGCCGACCCGGCCGAGGTGAAGGCCTTCGCGGCGCGGATCGTAGTCGCCCATCCGGACCTCAACGTGCTGATCAACAACGCCGGGGTCATGGTGGTCGAGGACCAGATCGACTTGGGCGTCGCCGAACAGACCGTGGCCATCAACCTGCTGGGGCCGATCCGGCTGACCGCCGCCCTGCTGCCGCACCTGAAGGCGAAGCCGCGGGCCAGCGTGGTGACGGTGTCGTCGGGCCTGGCCTTCGTGCCGCTGGCGGCGACGCCGACCTATTCGGCCACCAAGGCGGCGATACACTCGTGGAGCCAGTCGCTGCGGCATCAGCTGAGGGACACTCCGGTCGAGGTGATCGAATGGGCCCCGCCGGCGGTGGCCACCGATCTGATGCCGGGCCACGCCGAGAATCCCAACTCCATGCCGCTGGCCGACTTCACCGCCGAGAGCCTGGCGCTGTTCGAGGCGGGCGGCGCGGACGAGATCCTCGTCGAGCGGGTCAGATTCCTCAGCGGGGCCGCGGCGCGGGGCGACTATGACGCCGTGTTCCGGACCCTGAACGGCGGAGGCTGACGGCGAGGCGCGGGGACATCTTGCCAGCACGGGACGACCGGGCTATGTCCCCGCCCTCCCCGTTCACGGGGCCCGATTGATGGATGCGTAGCTCAGCGGGAGAGCACCTCGTTCACACCGAGGGGGTCACAGGTTCAATCCCTGTCGCATCCACCATCCCCCGCTCCATCCCGCGGTGGAGACGACGGAGGGTTCCGGTCATGTCTTCCGCCTTCCGATGCGCTCTCGCCCTGGCGGTCGCCCTGGCCGCGCCGACGGCCGCGCGGGCGGAGAGCTGGACGTCCCTGGGCAAGGTCGTCCTGAACGAGTGGGTAACCGAATTCGTCGGCCTCGACGTGGACAGCATCCGTACCCTCGACGGCCATGTCGAGGCGCGGGTGGTCTATGCATCGCCCGCCCGGCGGCAGTTCAGCGGGGTGGAGTTCGACTACACGGTGGAGATCGAACGATACGACTGCGAGGGACGCCGGTTCTACAAATTCCGCCAAGACTATTTTGTGATCGGCTCCCCCACATCGCTCGGCACGTTTCAGGAGCGTGACGAGCCGAGCTGGATCGAGGCCGACATTCCTCCGAACGTCGCGGATCTGGTCTGCCGGTATCGCGTCGTCGAGACGTCCGGCAGCCATCCGGACCCGGAGGCTTTCGCCCGCGCCGCGCGCGGCCTGCCTGCCATGGACGACGATCGACCTTCCGTGCCGGAACGCCTCGGACCGCGATTGACGGATCTGCTCGGACCCGCGTTGGACTGACGGCGTGGCCGACAGGTCGCGGTTCCGCCTTGATCGGCAGGCATACGACCGCCCCTTCGCCGCCGCCCCCGCTTCGGGGCGGGCTGGCGCGCGCCGCGTTGGCGCCGTACGGACCGCCCCATGCCCTTCCCCGCCAGTCATCCCGCGCTCGACCGCGCGCTTTCCGAACGCGGCTACGCCGAGCCCACGCCGGTGCAGGCGGCTGTGCTGGAGGCCGAGCCGGGCCGCGACCTGCTGGTCAGCGCCCAGACCGGTTCGGGCAAGACCGTCGCCTTCGGCCTGGCCCTGGCCACCACCCTGCTGGGCGAGGCCGAGCGATTCGAGGACAACGGCGCCCCGTCGGCCCTGATCATCGCCCCGACCCGCGAACTGGCGCTGCAGGTGTCCAAGGAGCTGGAGTGGCTGTACGGCAAGACCGGCGCCCGCATCGCCACCTGCGTCGGCGGCATGGATCCGCGCGCCGAGCGCCGGGTGCTGGAACGCGGCGCCGCCATCGTGGTCGGCACCCCGGGCCGGCTGCGCGACCATCTGGAACGCTCGGGACTCGACCTGTCGCAGCTGAAGGCCGTGGTGCTGGATGAGGCCGACGAGATGCTGGACATGGGCTTTCAGGAAGACCTGACCTTCATCCTCGATTCCGCGCCGGCGGAGCGCCGCACCCTGATGTTCTCGGCCACCATCGCGCGCGAGATCGCGGTGCTGGCCAAGACCTATCAGCGCGATGCGATCCGCATCGACACCACCTCGAAGAATGTAGCGCACGGCGACATCGAATACCGCGCCATCCGCGTCGCGCCGCACGAGATCGAGCACGGCGTGGTCAACGTGCTGCGCTATTTCGAAAGCCCGGGCGCGCTGGTCTTCGCCAATACGCGCGAGCGGGTGAAGCACCTGACCGCGAGCCTGCGCGAGCGCGGATTCTCGGTCGTCGGCCTGTCCGGCGAACTGACCCAGTCACTGCGGTCGGAAGCGCTGCAGGCGCTGCGCGACGGCCATGCGCGCGTCTGCGTGGCCACCGACGTGGCGGCGCGCGGGCTGGACCTGCCCGATCTGGGGCTGGTCATCCACGCCGAGATACCGGTCAACAAGGCGACCC
>JADGMZ010000350.1 GCA_015234495.1 Brevundimonas sp.
ATCCGCTCGGGCGACTACACGATGGAACAGCTGGTTCTGGTCGCGAAAACGCTGAGAACCGAGCATGATTTTCGCGGCTATATCCACCTGAAGCTCATTCCGGAGGCCGATCCGCGATTGATCGAGGAAGCCGGCCTCTATGCGGACCGGCTTTCGGCCAACATCGAGTTGCCGCGCGACGAGGCCCTGCAGCGCCTGGCGCCGCAAAAGGACGTCGGCGTGATCAAGAAGGCCATGGGCCAGGTCCGGCTGGGGATGGAGGCCGCGAAGCCGGCACGGCGCGACAGGATCAAGCCGCCGAAATTCGCGCCGGCCGGTCAGTCCACCCAGTTGATTGTGGGCGCCGACGCCGCTCCGGACACCGAGATCATGCAGCGCAGCGCCTCCCTCTATGGCGGCTATGGACTCAGGCGCGTCTATTATTCGGCCTTCAGCCCGATCCCGGACTCGTCATCCGCCCTGCCGATGGCCAAGCCGCCGCTGATGCGTGAGCATCGGCTCTATCAGGCCGATTGGCTGATGCGATTCTACGGCTTTTCGGCGCCGGAGATCGGGGAGGCGGCCACCGACGGGATGCTCGACCTGGCGATCGATCCCAAGCTGGCCTGGGCGCTGAACCGGCGCGAGCAGTTCCCCGTCGACGTCAATACAGCGCCTCGCGAGATGCTGTTGCGCGTCCCGGGTCTGGGGGTGAAATCCGTGGACCGGATCATCTCCATTCGCCGCTATCGGACCCTGCGGCTGGAGGATGTGGCGCGGCTGTGCCGGGGGATCGACAAGGTTCGGCCGTTCATCATCGCCCTGGACTGGACGCCGGGCGGGCTGACTGACGCCGCCGATCTTCGGGCGCGCCTGTCGCCGGAGCGCGCCCCCGAGCAGCTCAGCCTGTTCTGATGCCGGTTGCGACGCTGACAGGCGAGACGGATTTCGACGGCTGGCGCCAGGCGGCGCGGGCCTTCCGTGAGGCTGGCGTGTCGCCGGCGGAGGCGCGCTTCGTCGTGGCCGGCGCGGGGCAGACCGGGCTGTTCGATGAACCGCGGCCGCCGCCACGGGAGGCGGGCGACGCCGCGGCCTTCTCCGTGCCCCGCGCTTTTGTCGAGACGGCGCAGACGGTGGTGTTGCACCGATCGGCGGATCGCTTCGACCTGCTGTACCGCCTGCTGTGGCGGCTGCGCGAGGAGCCGGAGCTGATGCGGGTGGTCTCGGACCGCGACGTCGCCGACGCCCTGGAGCGGGCGAAGAACGTCTCGCGGGCCAGCCACAAGATGAAGGCCTTCGTCCGCTTCCGGCAGGTCGAGGACGAGCAGGGCGAGGCATGGGTCGCCTGGTTCGAGCCGGCGCACCGGGTGGTGGAGATGACCGCCCCCTTCTTCGCCCGCCGCTTCGCCACCATGCGCTGGTCGATCCTGACGCCGGACGGCAGCGCGCACTGGGACGGGGCGACGATCGCCTTCGGGCCGCCGGCGACCCGCGACATGGCGCCCGGCGAGGACGAGATGGAGGAGTTCTGGCGGACCTACTACGCCTCGACCTTCAATCCGGCGCGGCTGAAGACCCAGGCGATGCGGGCCGAGATGCCCAAGCGCTACTGGAAGAACCTGCCCGAGGCGGCGCTGATCCCGGAACTGGTGGCCCAGTCGGCGGTTCGCACCGAGGCCATGGTCGCCGCACCCGCCCCCCAACCAAACCGCCGTCTCGAGAAGACCCTGAGCCGGCTGGCCCGCGACGCCAGTTTCGACGAGGGCTTCGAGCCTTCGACACTGAATGAGCTGGACCCCGCCGTGCAGGCCTGCCGACGCTGCCCGCTGTGGCGCGACGCGACGCAGGGCGTCTGCGGTGAAGGGCCACGGAAGGCGCGGCTGATGATCGTCGGCGAGCAGCCGGGAGATCAGGAGGATCTGGCGGGCCATCCCTTCGTCGGCCCCGCCGGCAAGGTGCTGGACGCGGCGTTGGACGAGGCCGGCATCGACCGCGACGACGTCTTCGTCACCAACGCCGTCAAGCACTTCAAGCACGAGCCGCGCGGCAAGCGGCGGCTGCACAAGACGCCGAACGCCGGGGAGGTCAGCGCCTGCCGGTGGTGGCTGGACGCCGAGCGCCGGCTGGTCAGGCCCCGGGTTATCGTGGCCCTGGGCGCCACGGCGTCGCTCGCGGTTCTTTCCCGCCGGGTGGCGGTGACCCGGGAACGCGGCCGTGGCATCCCCCTGGATGACGGCGCCACCGCCCTGCTGACCGTCCACCCATCCTATCTGCTTCGCATCCGCGACGCGGCCGACAGGGCGGTCGAGCGGGACCGGTTCGTGGCGGATCTCAAACAGGCCCGGGCGCTGGTCTAGTTCGCATTTCCACCGTGGCTGAACGAATACGTTTGGGCGGCGTTGTTCCGCGCGCCCCAGCTTTGCCGTGCTCCGGCCGTAGGCAAATCGAACGGCGCAATCTAGGTAGGGGCATGGCCGCAGCGGACTTCAGGATCGACGAAGGCGACGAACGCCTGACGCTGCGCCTCGTCGGCGACTGGACCGCGACCAGCCTCGGCCGGATCTCGCGGCGGCTGGACGACTCC
>JADGMZ010000351.1 GCA_015234495.1 Brevundimonas sp.
GCGCGAGTTGTTCGGCGCCGCCCTGGCCGCGGCGCTGGCCCTGGGGCGCGGCGCCTCGCTGACGGCTCCGAAGCCGTTCGCCGTCGCCCGTCCGTCAGGCGATCCGCCCTATGTGCTGACCCTGCGGCCGGTTTTCGGAGGCGAGGCGGACGAGGCCCCCGGCGCGGCGGCCGTGCTGTTCGTCCACGATCCGGCCGGACGGCGGTCAACCAGCACAGAGGGCCTGCGCGCCCTGTTCGATCTGACGGCGGCCGAGGCGCGGCTGGCGGAGGCGTTGACGCGGGGGCTGTCTCCGGTCGACTACGCGCGCGCCAGCGGGGTCAGCATCAACACCGCCTACACCCACCTCCGCCGTCTCAAGGACAAGACCGGCGCCCATCGGCTCGCCGAGCTGATCCACCGTCTGAACGACGCGACGCCGCTGCCGGCCTTTGCAGACCGGGAGCCGGCGACGAACCGCAGGCGGGCCTAGCCGGCGCGGCGGATCAGTTCGTCGGCCAGTTCGGACGTCAGATAGCCGTCCGCCAGCCGTCCCGTGGCCATCTGCCACCGCCGCAGGGCCGCGCGCGTGTTGGCGCCGATGACGCCGTCGATCCCCTGGGTGTCGTAGCCCAGGGCGGTCAGGGCGCGCTGGGCGCCGATCCGCTGATCGCGCGACAGCGGCCCGTCGTCCGGCCAGGTTCCGACCAGGCCTGGTCGACCCTGGATGCCGTCGGCGGTCAGCCCGATCGCCAGCGCATAGCTGACCGAGTTGTTGTAGCGCCGGATGATGTAGTGGTTCGGCAGGGCCAGGAAGGCCGGTCCCCGCGCGCCCTGCGGCAGCAGGATGGTCGCGTCCTCGCGGGCCTCGGCCGCGTTCGGGGCGCCGCCGTGGGCCAGGGTCACGCCCTTCGCCGCCCAGTAGGACCACGGATGGCGAGCCCCTTCGGCGTTCGAATAGTCGAAGTTCGACGGCAGCCTGACCTCGTAGCCCCAGGTCTGGCCGCGCTTCCAGCCGGCCTGGGCGAGCAGGTTGGCGGCCGAGGCGAGGGCATCCGCGTCCGAACCCCAGATGTCGACCTTGCCGTCCTCGTTCTGGTCGACGCCCAGTCGCAGATAGTTGTCGGGCATGAACTGGGTCTGGCCCATCGCCCCGGCCCAGCTGCCCTTCAGTCCGGTGCGGCTGCGCCTGCCGTCGATGACGATGTCGAGCGCGTGCTTGAGCTGGGATTCGGCCCAGTCCCGGCGGCGGCCGTCATAGGCCAGCGTCGCCAGCGAGCGGATCACGTCGTAATCGCCCTGGACCTGTCCGAAGGCCGATTCCTGGGCCCAGACGGCGACCAGTATCTCGGACGGCACGCCGTACTGCTGGACGACAGACCACGGCACCCGGTCGGTGCGCTGTCGGGCTTGGGCGATCCGCGTCGCGGTGACGGCGTTCTGGATGTAGGCCCCGGCGGGGCGGCTGAACTCCGGCTGGTTGCGGTCGAGGCGGATCACCGACGGATCGGGGGTCAGGGCGTCCAGCTCGCGGGCGTAGGCGGCGCGGCGATCGCCGCCATGACGGGCGAGGAAGCCCTGCTTCCAGCCTTCGAAGCCCGCCTGGTCGACCGTGGGGATGGTCGCATCGGAAGGGGCGGGCGCGGGCGGCGCCGGCGCGGTCGTCTGCGTTGGCGGGATCGCGGTGGAGGGTGGGGCCGGCGTCGGCGGCGGCTCCGGCAGCATCGGCGCACAGGCGGCGACGGTTCCGATCAGAATGAGGCGAAGGCTGAGGCGCATGATCTGCAAGCTAGTCTCCCATAACGCCCTCGCCTCATAACAACTGCGCGAGTCACGTCCGACGCCTACAGCGCCGGGATGGAGAAAGCGTTGCCGTAAATCGGCCCGGCGGCGGTGTTAACCTTCATTCTAGTCGGCATGGTAACCGGTTCGGGCGCAAAAGGGCTGCGGCTCCCTGAGACCGAAATGGCCTGGTGGCGGAGGGGCGACGCGTCGGCGGTGCAACGCCGGAGACCCTCCGTTCAACTCGGAGGCCAGGCCTCCATCTCCGGTCGCGCCGTCAGGCCCCCGCAATCGGATAGCCGGTGAAGCGCTTCGGCTTCTTCATCAGGACATGGGTGACCACCTTGTCCACGCCGAGGTCGCCCGCCATCAGCTCCTCGGACAGGGCCGTCCACGCCGCCATGTCGGGCGCCACGGCCTTGATCAGATATTCGAACGGCCCGCTGACGTAGGTCGCCTCGACGATCTCGGGAATGTCGGCCATCGCCGCCTCGAAACGGGCGAGGCGCCGGGGATTTTGCCCCTCCAGCCACACCTCGGCATAGAGAATCACGCCGATGTTCAGCGCCCACGGGTTCAGCCGGGCGCCATAGCCCTCGATGATCCCCGACTTCTCCAGCCGTCTGACCCGAACCAGACAGGCGCTGGGCGAGAGGGCGACCTGCTCGGCCAGGGCCTGGTTGGTCAGGCGGCCGTCGGCCTGCAGCGCCGCCAGGATGCGCCGGTCGATACGGTCCAGCGTGGGGAATGCGGCCATGGGGGCGTCCTGCCGCACGAACTGCGGTTTCGTCGG
>JADGMZ010000352.1 GCA_015234495.1 Brevundimonas sp.
CCACTGCTCGTGCGAGCCGGCGAAGGCGCCCTCGAGGGTGCGGGCGATCAGCACCATGGCCGCCACCTTGGGCGCGGTCGAGAACAGGGCCACGACCGGCGTCGGCGCGCCCTCGTAGACGTCCGGCGTCCACATGTGGAACGGCGCCGCCGAGACCTTGAAGGCCAGGCCGCAGATCAGGAACACGAGGCCGAAGATCAGGCCGGCCGACGGGTTGGCCGCGGCGTAGGCGGCGATCTCGTCGAAACGCATCGAGCCGGTGAAGCCGTAGATCAGGCTGGCGCCGTACAGCAGCAGGCCCGACGACAGCGCGCCCAGCACGAAATACTTCAGGCCCGCCTCCGAGGCCCTCAGATTGTCGCGGTGGATCGCCGCCAGCACGTAGAGGGCCAGCGAATGCAGCTCGATCCCGACGTAGAGCGAGATCAGGTCGCCCGACGACGCCATCATCCCCATGCCGGCGGAGGCCAGCACGATCAGCACCGGATATTCGAAGCGCACCACGCGGGCGCGCTTCATCCAGCCGTCGCCCAGCACAATGGCCACGGCGCTGGCGAGGAAGATCAGGGCCTTGCCGTAGACGGCCAGCGGATCGGCCACATAGGCGCCATTGAAGGCCCGGCCGAGCGGCCCGGTCACCGCCAGGGCCGTTGCCCCGAGCAGCAGCAGCACCGACAGGGCGGAGACCACGCGGGCGCTCCTTTCGCCGGCGAAGGCGCCGACCATCAGCAGCACGAGGCCGCCGACGGCGAGAACGGCTTCAGGGGCCGAGAGCTGGAGGGCGGAAATCAGATCAGGCATCATGGTCTCACCCGCCGATCGCAAGTTGATAGGCGGAGGTCAGGGCCTCGACCGAGGCGGCGGTGTAGTCCAGCACCAGGCCGGGCTGCACGCCCAGCCACAGGGTGCCGATGATCAGCGGCGTGAAGATCAGGATCTCGCGCTTGCCGACGTCGGTGATGGCTTTCATGGCCGGGTTGGTGATCTCGCCGAACATCACGTTCCGGTACAGGGTCAGGGCGTAGACCGCCGACAGGATCACCCCCGAGGCGGCGACGAAGGCGGTCCAGGTCGAGACCTGGTAGACGCCGACCATGGTCAGGATCTCGCCGATGAAGCCCGAGGTGCCGGGCAGGCCGACGTTGGCCATGGTGAACAGCAGGAAGATGGCCGCGAACCACGGCATCCGCGCGGTCAGGCCGCCATACAGGGCGATCTCGCGGGTGTGCATGCGGTCGTAGACCACGCCGACGCAGAGGAACAGCGCGCCCGAGATCAGGCCGTGGCTGAGCATCTGGAACACCGCCCCCTGCACGCCCTGGTCGTTGCCGGCGAAGATGCCCATGGTCACGAAGCCCATGTGCGCCACCGACGAATAGGCGATCAGCTTCTTCATGTCGGTCTGCCGGAAGGCCACCAGCGAGGTGTAGACGATGGCGATCACCGACAGGGCGAAGACCAGCGGGGCGAACATCTGCGACGCCTGCGGGAACATCGGCAGGTTGAACAGGATGAAGCCGTAACCGCCGAGTTTCAGCAGGATGCCGGCCAGGATGACCGAGCCCGCCGTCGGGGCCTGCACGTGCGCGTCGGGCAGCCAGGTGTGGACCGGCCACATCGGCATCTTGACCGCGAAGGAGGCGAAGAAGGCCAGCCACAACAGGGTCTGGGCTTCCGGCGCGAAGGCGACGGCCTTCAGCTCGGGAATGCTGGTGGTGCCGGCGGTGTGCCACATCCACAGCATGGCCAGCAGCATCAGCACCGACCCCAGCAGGGTGTAGAGGAAGAATTTGTAGGCCGCATAGATGCGGTTCGCCCCGCCCCATACCCCGATGATGATGAACATCGGCACCAGGGTGCCTTCGAAGAAGATGTAGAACAGGAACAGGTCCAGGGCCGTGAACACGCCGATGCACAGCGTCTCCAGCACCAGGAAGGCGATCATGTAGTCGACCACCCGCTCCTTGATCGTGGTCCAGCTGGCGAGAATGCATAGCGGCATCAGGAAGGCGGTCAGCAGCACGAACAGGATCGAGATCCCGTCGACTCCGAGGTGGTATTCGGCGCCGGCGAACCAGGCGTAACGCTCGACGAACTGGTAGGCCGCGCTCGAGGCGTCGAAGCCGGCGACCAGCACCGCCGAGACGGCCAGGGTCGCGAGGGTGGTGATCAGGGCGATCCAGCGCGCCGCGACGGCCCCGTCGCCCTTGCCCAGCAGGCGGGCGAGCAGGATCAGGCCCGCGCCGACCAGCGGCAGGAAGGTGACGACGCTGAGGATGAAGGGGATCTGGGGCAAGATCAGGCTCCCCACGCATAGATGGCGAAGGCGAGGAAACCGGCCACGCCGAGCAGCATCACGAACGCATAGTGGTAGACGTAGCCGGACTGGAGCTTGCCCAGCCGGGCGGCGGATTTCAGCGACGCCCAGGCGGCGCCGTTCGGGCCGAGGCCGTCGATGATCTTCACGTCGCCGATCTTCCAGAACAGGTCGCCGACCGCCTTGGCGCCGCGCACGAAGACGAAGTCATACAGTTCGTCGAAATACC
>JADGMZ010000353.1 GCA_015234495.1 Brevundimonas sp.
ACATGACCGGTCTCCAGAACGTCTTCTGGAGGTCAGCCTAACAGAGCTCGTGCTTGACGCAGGAGCAACCGCGCCGCGCTGTCGGGGCTACAGGTCGCCGTCCTGGTGCGCGAGCCGCGCCCCCTCCCGCCCCCTCCACCCGCCCCGACAGCGCGGCGCGGTTGCTCCTGCGTCAAGCACGAGCTCTGCTAGGCTGACCTCCAGAAGACGTTCTGGAGACCGGTCATGTCCGATACCCATCGCCGCCTGATGTCGCTCAAGGCGGATCCCGCCCAGACCCGGCTGGAGACCTCGCCCCCGCCTGCGGCCCTCGCCGAGGGCGAGGTCCGGCTGGCGCTGGACCGGTTCTCGCTGACCACCAACAACATCACCTACGCGGCCTATGGCGACGCCATCGGCTACTGGAGCGCCTTTCCGACCGGGGTCGAGGGCTGGGGCCAGATGCCGGTCTGGGGATTCGCCGATGTGCTAGAGACCCGTGCACCGGGCGTGGAGGCAGGGGCCCGCGTCTTCGGCTTCTTCCCGATGGCGGACACCTTGACCGTCCAGGCCGGGAAGGTCAGCCGCGGCGGTTTCGCCGACGTCTCGCCCTGGCGCACGGCGGTGCCGGACATCTACAGCCGCTATGTGCTGTGCGGGGCGGACCGTCACTATGACCCGGCGCTGGAGAACAGCGAGGCCCTGTTCCGGCCACTGTTCGTCACCTCGTACACGGCGGTCGACTTCCTGGCCGACAAGGGCTTCTTCGGCGCCCGGCAGATCGTGGTCTCCAGCGCCTCCAGCAAGACCGCCTACGGCGCCGCCTGGCGCCTGCAACAGGAGGACGTAAGGGTCCTGGCCCTGACCGGCGCCGGCAACCGCGCCTTTGTCGAGAGCCTCGGCTGCTATGACGCCGTGCACGGCTATGACGAAATCGAGGCCCTCCCGGCCGACGTCCCGACCCTGTACCTCGACCTCGCCGGCGATCCCGGGCTGCGCCGTCTCGTCCACGACCGGTTCGGCGATCTGCTGGTCTATGACTGCCTCGTCGGCTCGACCCAGAGCGATTCCTTCCAGATCGACGACCCGGACCTGACCGGCCCCCCGCCCGTCTTCTTCTTCGCCGCCACCTGTCTGGACGAGCACCGCGAGCGCGGGACGCTTCACGCCTTCTACGAGCGCTTCCTGGCCGATCAGAAGACCTTCTTCGCCCGCGTCGTCGACCCTGCCTCGCCGTGGATCCGCATCGTCGAACACCAGGGGCTCGAGGCCGCCGCCGGCGTAGTGCGCGCGCTCGCCGAGGGCCGGGCCGATCCATCGGAAGGGGCCGTCGTGCGCCTGACGCGCTAGGGACGAAAAGGGCGCCGGACGGTTTCCCGTCCGGCACCCTTCGATCGTCAGCCCGGCTGTCGATCAGCAGCTGTAGTACATGTCGAACTCGACGGGGTGCGGGTGCAGCTGGAGGCGCATCACCTCCTCCATCTTCAGCTCGATGTAGCTGTCGATGAAGTCGTCATCCATGACGCCGCCCTTCTTGAGGAAGGCCCGGTCCTTGTCGAGCGCCTCGAGCGCCTCGCGCAGGCTGCCGGCGACCTCGGGGATGTTGCCGCGCTCTTCCGGCGGCAGGTCGTAGAGGTTCTTGTCGGCGGCCGCGCCCGGATCGATGCGGTTCTCGATGCCGTCGAGGCCGGCCATCAGCAGGGCCACGAAGGTCAGGTAGGGGTTGCCCATCGGGTCGGGGAAGCGGGCTTCGATACGCTTGGCCTTGGGCGAGTTGACCCACGGAATGCGGATCGAGGCCGAGCGGTTGCGCGACGAATAGGCCAGTTTGACCGGGGCTTCGTAGCCCGGCACCAGGCGCTTGTAGGAGTTGGTCGTCGAGTTGGCGAAGGCGTTGATGGCCTTGGCGTGCTTGATGACGCCGCCGATGTACCACAGGCACATGTCCGACAGGCCGGCGTATTTGTCGCCTGCGAACAGCGGCTTGCCGTCGCGCCAGATCGACTGGTGCACGTGCATGCCCGAGCCGTTGTCGCCGAAGGTCGGCTTGGCCATGAAGGTGGCCGACTTGCCGTAGGCGGCGGCGACGTTGTGGATGACGTATTTGTACAGCTGGGTGCGGTCGGCCATGGTCAGCAGGTCGCTGAACTTGAGGCCCAGTTCGTGCTGGGCCGGGGCGACCTCGTGGTGGTGCTTCTCGGGCTGCATGCCGAGGTCGCGCATCACGCCCAGCATCTCGCCGCGCAGGTCCTGGGCGCTGTCGGTCGGATTGACCGGGAAGTAGCCGCCCTTGTGCGTCGGGCGGTGACCCATGTTGCCTTCGGAATATTCGGCGCCGGTGTTGGCCGGCAGCTCGATCGAATCGTAGCTGTAGCCGGTGTCGTGGGCGGCGGTGGACCAGCGCACGTCGTCGAAGATGAAGAACTCGGCCTCGGGACCGAAATAGACGGTGTCGCCGACGCCGGAGGACTGGACATAGGCCAGGGCCTTCTTGGCCATCGAGCGGCTGTCGCGGTTGTAGGGCTCGCCGGTGTCGGGGTTCAGCACGTCGCAGAACAGGA
>JADGMZ010000354.1:0-235 GCA_015234495.1 Brevundimonas sp.
GCCGGGCGGCGCCGGGGCTTTCTTCACCGGCGCGCTGGCGGTGGTGGTGGCGGCGCCCTGCACCGCGCCCTTCATGGCGTTCGCCCTGGGGGCGGCCCTGCTGATGCCGTGGCCGATGGCCCTGGCGGTGTTCCTGATGCTGGGGCTGGGACTGGCCCTGCCCTTCGTGCTGGTCAGCGTCACCCCCGGCTTCCTGACGCGGCTGCCGCGTCCGGGCCCCTGGATGGAGCGGCTC
>JADGMZ010000354.1:245-2540 GCA_015234495.1 Brevundimonas sp.
CCTTCCCGATGTACGGGACCGCCCTGTGGCTGGTCTGGGTATTCAGCCGCCAGACGAGCGCCGAGGCCCTGGCGCTGCTGTTTGCGGCGGGGCTGATGCTGGCGCTGGCGGCGTGGCTGCTGGGCGGCGCGCAGGCGGAGCGCAGCGCCGGACGGCCCGGACGGCTGCACCTGATGGCGGGCGCCGCGACCGTGATAATCGCTCTGGCGGCGCTGGTCGCGGCCGTGCGCCTGCCTTCGGCGGAAGGCGATCCCGCTGCGACGGCGGCGGCGAGCGCCGGGCCCGCCCACTCGCCATGGGCGCCGTCCGCGGTGGAGACGGCCCTGGCCGATGGCCGGCCGGTGCTGGTCAACTTCACCGCCGACTGGTGCGTGACCTGCAAGATCAACGAGCGCACTTCGCTGAGCTCCACCCGGGTGGCGGAGGCGCTGGAGACGGCGAACGCCGTGTATCTGGTCGGCGACTGGACCCGTCGCGACGACGCCATCACCGCTGAGCTGCAGCGTCACGGACGTTCGGGGGTGCCGCTGTATCTGCTATATTCGCCGGGTCGGGCGGAGCCCCGCATCCTGCCCCAGCTTCTGACCGAGGGCGTGGTCATCGACGCCCTGGAGGACGCCCGCCCCTGAGGAGGCGACCATGCGCAATCTCGTGACCGCCGCCTTCGCCGCCCTGGCGCTCGCCGCCTGCCAGCAACAGGCCGCAGCGCCCGAGCCTGCCGACGCCCCTGCCGCCACGACCGCCGAGGCGCAGACCGCCGGGACCGGCGTCATGCCGATGGCGGGTCAGGCCGCCCCAGCCTTCACCCTGGTCGACGCCGAGGGCGTGCAGCGGTCCCTGGCCGACTTCCGCGGCAGGACGGTGGTGCTGGAGTGGACCAACGAGGGCTGCCCCTATGTGCAGAAGCACTACACCGGGGCGATGCAGGCGCTGCAGCGCGAGGCGGTCGCCGACGGCGTGGTGTGGCTGACCATCATCTCGTCCTCGCCGGGAACGCAGGGGTACGTCGAGGGCGATGAGGCCCGGCAGTGGAAGGCGCGGACCAGCGGCGCCGCCACCCATCTGCTGCTCGATCCCAGCGGCGAGATCGGCAAGCTGTACGGGGCGAAGACCACGCCGGACATGCGGGTGATCGACGGCGAGGGGGTGTTGCGCTTCGTCGGCGGCATCGACGACCGGCCGACGAACAGGGTCGAGGATCTGGAAGGCGCCAGCAACTTCGTCCGCGCGGCCCTGGCCGACATGGAGGCGGGCCGGGCGGTGCAGACGGCCTTCGCCCAGCCCTACGGCTGCGCGATCAAGTATCCGGAGACGGTCGGGACCTGAGGCCCCGGCCGCTCAGGCTTCGGACTGCGGCGGGGCGGTGATGACCGCGGCGTTGTCGTCGAGCAGGTAGAGCAGTTCGTCGAGGGCGACTCGGCGTTCGGCCGGGCTGGGCGCGCCTTCGAAGGCCGCGACCTTGACCGGGATGTCCTCGGAAATCCCGCGCAGGATGCATTTGAGGTCGCCGTCCAGGCCCCGCTCCTTGAGGACGAGGTGGCCCTGCAGGTCGAGGGCGGCCAGTTCGGCGGCCTGGTTCTTGAAACCGTTGAAGACCGGGCTGGTCAGGAACCCCGCCTGATCCGCCTCGCCCGAATCCCGCCAGGCCGAGGCGAGAGCCTTGAGCGTCGTCGAGCGGGCCACGATGTCCGCAAACAGGGGCTCGCCGGCCACCGACACCGGCGCGTCGGCGGCCGCCGGCGGCTGGGCCGCGGCAAGGGCCACGTTCGGGTCCGAGAGCAGAAGGGAAACGGCCAGGGCGATGCCGCAGGACATGGCGGATCCTCACAAGATTGGCCGAATCGCGGTTTCGGCGTTGAACCGGTTTACGCCTCACCCGTAAACGAGGGTTTACCCTCCTCGCCGTAGAGTCCGCCCATGACCGCCCGCTCCCAGGCCCTCGATCTGCTTCGCGCCGTGGCGCGCAAGGACGCCGGGACGCGCATCGCCCACCAGTTCGCCGCCGACCCGCGGCGCGCCGAACGGATGGGAGTGGAGGCGGCCGGCCTCTACCTCGACCTGTCCAAGCAGAGCTGGACCGCCGAAGGCTTCGAGGCGGCGCTGGACCTGGCCCGGGCCTGTGACATCGAGGGCCGGCGGACCGCCCTGTTCGGCGGCGAGCCGGTCAACTCGACCGAGGGCCGGGCGGTGCTGCATCCGGCCCTGCGCGCCGCCGACGACGCCGACTTCCGCGCGCTCGGCGAGCCGACGTCGGCGGCGAAGCGGGCCATGGCCCGCCGCGTCTCCGCCACCTCC
>JADGMZ010000355.1 GCA_015234495.1 Brevundimonas sp.
CGGCTGGACGACTCCCTCGATCAGCGCTGCATCGACGCTGTCGACCTCACCGACCTGGGACGCTTCGACACGGCCGGAGCGCTGGCCATCGTCCAGGCCAGCAACTGCGTGCTGCCGGAGACCGCCTGGACCCAGCGCCCGGAAGCGGGCCGCATCTACGCCCTGGTCGAACGGCTGGAGCGCGAAAGCGCGGACCCGCCGGCGCGTTCCCCGTCCTGGGTGCGCGGCTTCGCCAAGGTGGGGCGCGGGGTCCACGACATCGCCGACGAGGCGATGCTGTCGATGGCCTTCCTCGGACGGCTGATCAGCGCCACGGGCTCGACGTTCAAGCACTGGAACCGGATCCGCTGGGCGGCCTGGTTCAGCCAGGGGGAGCGGGCCGGACTCGACGCCATCCCGATCGTGGCGGTGACCAGTTTCTTCATCGGCGCTGTCATCGCCTTCATCGGCGCCGACCTGCTGCGGACGGTCGGCTTCGACGTCTTCGCGGTCGAACTGATCTCGATCTCGGTCCTGCGCGAGTTCGCCGTGGTCATCGCGGCGGTGCTTCTGGCCGGCCGGTCGTCCTCGTCCTTCGCCGCCGAGATCGGCTCGATGAAGATGAACCAGGAGGTCGACGCCATGCAGGTGATGGGCGTCAATCCGTTCCAGGCCCTGGTCATCCCCCGTGTCGCGTCGCTGATCATCATGCTGCCCCTGTTGACCTTCATCGCCATGCTGACCGGCATTTTCGGGGGGCTGCTGGTGACGTGGAGCGAGCTCGGTCTCGGCCCCTCCTTCTTCATCCAGCGCATGGCCACGACCGCGGACATGGGCAACCATCTGTTCGTCGGCCTGTCCAAGGCGCCGGTGTTCGCCCTCGTCATTGCGGCCATCGGCTGCCGCCAGGGCATGGCCGTCGCCGGCGACGTCGAAAGCCTGGGGCGGCGGGTGACCGCGGCCGTGGTGCAGGCCATCTTCGCCATCATCTTCCTCGATGCGGTGTTCGCGCTGATGTTCATGGAGCTGGGCATTTGAGCCGCCAGGGCGACGACACGACGCCGGAACGCCTCGTCGAGGTGAGCGGCCTGCTGAGCCAGTTCGGCGAGCGGGTGATCCATCAGGATCTGGACCTGGACGTCGAGCGCGGCGAGGTGCTGGGCGTCGTCGGCGGCTCCGGCTCGGGCAAGACGGTGCTGCTCAATACGATCATCGGGCTGAAGGAGCCGGACGGGGGTTCTGTCCGGGTCTTCGGCCACGACCGCGCCGAACTGACCAAGGCGCAGGCTGCCGATATGGAGCGCCGCACCGGCATCCTGTTCCAGCAGGGCGCGCTGTTCTCCTCGCTGAGCGTCATCGAGAACGTCGCCTCCCCCCTGCTCGAACACACCCGGCTGCCCAAGGACGTCATCCATGAGCTCGCGGAGATGAAGATCGCCATGGTCGGGCTCAAGCCGGAGGCCCACCACCTGAAGCCGGCGGAGCTGTCGGGGGGCATGCGAAAGCGGGTCGGCCTGGCCCGGGCGCTGGCGCTGGATCCGGAGTTGCTGTTCCTCGACGAGCCGACGGCGGGTCTGGATCCGATCGGCGCGGCGGCCTTCGACGACCTGATCCGGCAGCTGTCGAACGATCTCGGCCTGACGGTGTTCATGATCACCCACGACCTCGACAGCCTCTACGCCATCACCGACAAGGTGGCGGTCGTGGCGGACAAGCGCATCGTGGCCAAGGCGCCGGTCCGGGAGCTGGAGCAGTCGGACCACCCCTGGATCCGGGAATACTTCCTCGGCCCGCGCGGTCGCGCCGGCAAGAAGGCCGCCTGAGGAGAGCGGAGAGATGGAAAGAGACGCCCACTACGCCGCCGTCGGCATAGCCACCATCGCCCTTATGGCGGCGCTGGCGGTGTTCGCCATCTGGCTGGCCCGGCTGCAGTTCAACAGCGACTACGACATCTATGACATCGTCTTCTACGGACCGGTGCGCGGCCTGTCGGAGGGCGGCGAGGTGCATTTCAACGGCATCCGCGTCGGCGAGGTCACCGACCTGAACCTGGACCCGAACAAGGGCGACCAGGTCATCGCCCGCATCCGGGTGGACGGCACCACGCCGATCCGGGTCACCTCGCGGGCCCAGCTGGAGCCGCAGGGCATCACCGGCCTGAACTACATCCAGATCACCGCCGGCAATCCGAACAGCGCGATCCTGAAGACCCAGTACGCCGACAACGTCGTGCCGGTGATCCAGAGCCAGCCGTCGCCGATCGCGGAGCTGCTGTCGGGATCGGGCACGGTGCTGGCGCAGACGGTGGACGCGCTGAACCGGATCAACCGGGTGCTGTCGGACGACAATGTGCGTTCCTTCTCGGCCAGCCTGAAGAACATCGAATCGCTGAGCACCGAGCTGGAGGCTCGGAAGGGGATGTTCGAGCAACTGGAGCAGGCGCTGACGCGCGCCAACGCCGCCATTGAGGAATACCGGCTGCTGGGCGCGGACGCCCGGCGGATCGTCGACACTGACGGCCGCGCCGCCATCGCCAACATCAACCAGGCGGCGCTGC
>JADGMZ010000356.1 GCA_015234495.1 Brevundimonas sp.
CGGCAAGGCCACCCGGGTCGGCTTCCGCATGGATGGCGACAAGAAGGTCCGCTTCGCCAAGACGACGGGAGACGTCATCTGATGGCCGACACCAAATACACCCCGCGCCTCAAGGCCGACTACAACGAGCGCATCCGCAAGGTGATGACCGAGAAGTTCGGCTACACCAACCCGATGCAGACGCCCAAGCTGGACAAGATCGTCCTCAACATGGGCATCGGTGAAGCCGTGGCCGACTCCAAGAAGGCGACCGCCGCCCTCAAGGACCTGACCGCCATCGCCGGCCAGAAGGCCGTGCCGACCAAGGCCCGTAACTCCATCGCCGGCTTCAAGCTGCGTGAAGGCATGGTCGTGGGCGGCAAGGTCACCCTGCGCGGCGACCAGATGTACGAGTTCCTGGACCGCCTGATCACCATCGCCCTTCCGCGGGTGAAGGATTTCCGCGGCCTCAAGGGCACCAGCTTCGACGGTCGCGGCAACTACGCCACCGGTCTGAAGGAACACATCGTGTTCCCCGAGATCAACTACGACCAGATCGACCAGATGTGGGGCATGGACATCATCGTCTGCACCACGGCCAAGACCGATGAGGAGGCCAAGGCCCTCCTCACCGAGTTCAAGTTCCCGTTCGTGAACTGAGCGGGAAGGGATAGAGCACAATGGCTAAGAAGAGCGCCGTGAACCGCAACGAGATGGTGAAAGCCCTCGTCGCGAAATACGCCGACAAGCGGGCCGCCCTGAAGGCGACCGCCAACGATGAATCCCTGCCGCTGGAGGAGCGCTTCGAGGCGCGCCTGAAGCTGGCGGAGCTGCCGCGCAACTCGGCGGCCAACCGGATCCGCAACCGCTGCGAAGTGACGGGCCGTCCGCGCGCCTATTACCGCAAGCTCAAGATGAGCCGGATCGCCCTGCGTGAACTCGGCAACCTGGGTCAGATCCCGGGCCTGACGAAGTCCAGCTGGTAAGGGGAGCGACAGACATGATGATCAACGATCCCCTGAGCGACATGATCGCCCGCATCCGGAACGCCGCCATGCGCAAGCGTTCCAAGGTGCTCACCCCGGCTTCCCGCCTGCGCCAGCGCGTCCTCGACGTGCTGCAGGACGAAGGCTACATCCGCGGCTATTCGCTGGTTCAGAACCCCGGCGAATTCCCGCAGTTCGAGATCGAGCTGAAGTATTTCGACGGCCAGCCGGTCATCGCCGAGATCGCGCGCGTGTCCAAGCCGGGCCGCCGCGTCTATTCGGCGATCGCCGACCTGAAGCCGATCAAGAACGGCCTCGGCATCTCGATCCTCTCCACGTCCAAGGGCGTCATGTCGGACACCGCGGCCCGCGAGGCCAAGGTGGGCGGCGAAGTCCTCTGCAGGGTCTACTGATATGTCCCGTATCGGCAAGAAAACCATCGCGATTCCGAAGGGCGTGACGCTCACGCTCGATGGCCAGACCGTCTCGGTGAAGGGGCCCAAGGGCGAACGCACCTGGACCGTCGCCGACGAGATCGAGGTCAAGCAGGACGGCGACGAGCTGTCGCTGAGCCCGCGCGCCGACACCCAGCGCGCCCGCGCCATGTGGGGTCTGTCGCGCACCCTGGTCGACAACATGGTCGTTGGCGTCACCACCGGCTTTGAAAAGAGCCTGGACCTGGTCGGCGTCGGCTATCGCGCCGCGATGAAGGGCAACGCCCTGTCGCTGCAGCTCGGCTTCTCGCACGACGTCGACATCCAGCCGCCGGCCGGGGTCACCTTCGCGGTGCCCAAGCAGACGGAAATCAAGATCTCCGGCGCCGACAAGCAGGCCGTCGGCCAGATCGCCGCCGTCATCCGCAAGCTGCGTCCGCCGGAACCCTACAAGGGCAAGGGCGTGCGCTACGCGGGCGAAAAGGTCCGGCGCAAGGAAGGCAAGAAGAAGTAAGTCATGGCCACCACGCTCAAACAGAACGCCAAGCGCCGCGCCGAACGCACTCGCCGCCGCCTGAAGGCCGTGGCCAACGGCCGCCTGCGCCTGTCGGTCCACCGCTCGGACAAGAACATCTCGGCCCAGATCATCGACGACGCCCAGGGCGTCACGGTGGCCGCCGCCTCGTCGCTGGAAGGCGGCAAGGGGACCAAGGGTTCGGACACCGCGGCGGCCGCCAAGATCGGCAAGCTGATCGCCGAACGCGCCATCGAAAAGGGCGTCAAGGACGTCGTCTTCGACCGCGGCGGCTACATCTATCACGGACGGGTGAAGGCGCTGGCGGAAGCCGCGCGTGAAGCCGGCCTGAACTTCTAAGGGACGCGACAGATGGCGCAACAACCCCAACGCGGCGGCGGCGGTGATCGCAACCGTCGTGACAACCGCAACGCTCCCGCCGTCGACGGTCCGGATTCGGACATCGTCGAGAAGCTGGTGCACATCAACCGCGTCGCGGCCACGGTCAAAGGCGGCCGCCGGTTCTCGTTCGCGGCCCTGATGGTCGTCGGCGACGGCAAGGGCCGCGTCGGCTTCGGTCACGGCAAGGCGCGCGAAGTGCCGGAAGCCATCCGCAAGGCGA
>JADGMZ010000357.1 GCA_015234495.1 Brevundimonas sp.
GCCATCGTCACCGGCCCGAACATGGCCGGTGACGATCGACAGCCGGGCACAGGCGGCGCCCGAGCCGTCCAGCCGGCAGTCGTTGGGGGTGTAGGGGTCGCCCTGGGCCTTCACAGCGGCCTCGACCACCGGGTGGCGACCGGCCGTGACCTCGAAACAGGGGCTGTCGTCGACCACCGGCCGCACGGCCCCGACCTCCTCCGCCCATTCGGCCAGGGCCGCGTGGGCGTCCAGTTCGGCCAGCGCCTCGGCCACGGCCTGCAGCGGCCGGGCCTGGGCCTGGACCGCACGCCGCCAGGTCTCGAAGGTCTCGCCCTCGATGGCCAGGGCGCGGTGGCCGGCCTGGCTGATCTTCGCATCCAGCTCCGACAGTTCGACGGTGGTGAAGCGGACCTGGTTGGCCAGGGTCTGACGATGGATGAAGGGGCTGTCGGCGGCCGGGCGCAGCAGCGGCTCCGCCGCCTTGGCCGAGGCCTCGAGGAAATAGCCGAGCACGGCGTTGTGACGGATCCGGAACGGCACGCCGGAGTCCGCCGCCGCCCGTGCCTCCAGCTCCGCCACCACCCGGCGGCTGTCGTCGCGCAGGGCCCGGGCCTCGTCCAGCTCGGGCCGGTAGCCCGCGTTCACGAAGCCGCCGTCGCGGGCCAGATGGGGCGCATCGGCGATCAGACCTTCGGCGAGGTCGACCAGCAGCCGCCCGGTCTCGGGCGACAGGGCCAGACGGTCGAGGCAGCCGGAGAGCCGGGCCGGCGGGCCGGTCAGGGGGTCTCGGCCCGGCGGGAACAGGCCGGCGACGCCTTGCGCCACCGACAGGCCGGTGCGGATGGCGGCGAGGTCGCGCGGTCCCCCGCGTCCCAGCACCAGCCGCGACACGGCCCGGGCCACGTCCGGCGCAGCCTTCAGCCCGTCGCGCAGGTCACGGCGCAGGTCGCGGCGCTCCAGCAGCCATTCGACCGCATCGAGGCCGTGGTTGACGGCGACCGGGTCGCGCAGCGGCCGGGCGATGCGCTCGGCCAGGGCCCGCGCCCCGCCGGAGGTGACCGTGCGGTCGATGCAGGCCAGCAGCGAGCCGTCGCGTTCGCCGCGCTGCGTGCGGTCGATCTCGAGGCTGAGACGCGTCGCCGGGTCGATGGCCAGAAAGCCGGTGTCGCCCGAGCGGCGCGGCGGCGACAAGGCGGGGATCTTGCCGGCCTGGGTCGTCTCCAGATACGCTGCTATCAGTCCCAGCGCCGAGACTTCGCCCTCCTCGAAGGCGCCATAGCCGTCCAGCGAGGCGACGCCGTACAGGCGCTCGACCCTTGCCCGCGCCCCGGCCGGCTCGCCCAGCGCCTGCGGCAGGGCCTGGACCACGCCGCCCGAACCGTCGAGCGCCGCCCTGGCGGCTTCATCCGAGAACAGCCGGTCCGGGACCAGCACTTCCGACGGCCGGAACGAGGCCAGGGTGGCGGCGAGATCCTCGAGGGAACAGGCGACCACGTCGACCGAGCCGGCCGACAGCTCGACCACGGCCACCGCCGCCCGCCCCTTGCGGATGGCCACCGCCGCCAGCCGGTTGGCCCCGCGTGCGTCCAGCAGGGAGTCCTCGGTCAGCGTCCCCGGCGTCACCACCCGCACGATGTCGCGCTTCACCACCGCCTTGGAGCCGCGCTTCTTCGCCTCTGACGGAGCCTCCATCTGCTCGCAGATCGCCGCCTTGAAGCCCTGCCGGATCAGCCGCGCCAGATAGCCGTCCAGAGCGTGCACCGGCACCCCGGCCATCGGGATGTCCTCGCCCTGGTGCTTGCCGCGCTTGGTCAGGGTGATGCCCAGGGCCGCCGCGGCGATCTCGGCGTCCCGGAAGAACAGCTCGTAGAAGTCGCCCATGCGGAAGAACAGAATGGCGTCCGGCGCCTGGGCCTTGGCCGCCAGGAACTGGGCCATCACCGGCGTCACCCCCTCGGCGGAGGGCAGGTCGGCGGCTGTCGGCGGAGGGGAGAGCGGGGCGTTCATCTGAGCCGCGCAAGGTGAAGGATTGCGGGCGCCCCCTCAAGCATTCCCTTGCAGTCGTTTGCGGGGGGGTCGGAAGCGCTGGCTCATCACAACGAACGCACGACGGGCACGACGGGGCCGGCGCCGAACCGCGCGGAGCGCCTTTCATCCCGGCCAGGCGATGAATGCCTGCGGCCCCTCGCCTCGGTCCTGACGTGTCCGTCGTGTCTTTGTCTTCGTCGTGTTCGTTGTGAAGAACCGTCCGGCGGCGAGATCGTCCGCATTCTTCCCGCTTGTCCGAAAGGCGGGTCCCTGCGACAAGCGGCGCAGGCGGTTAAGGGAACGCGGTCAAACACCGCGGCTGTGCCCGCAACTGTAGGCGGCGAGGCCGTCCTTCGATCCGGGGAGCGATCCCCGGCGCCACTGGGTGACCGGGAAGGCGTGAGGGGCGGCTGGCGACCCGCAAGCCAGGAGACCTGGCCGCCGACGTCGTCCGTCGCTGTCCGGGATGTGGCAGGGGCGCGGTGAACCGTCGTGACGACCCGACCCCAGCGTCGCTCCTCTCCGGAGCGGGTCGGTCGTCATCCACGTCGCCGCGGCGCGCCCGCGCGGAGACCGACGGAGCCTTCGCCATGCAGCGAGCCCTTCTCCTGACCACGGCCGCGGCCGTGCTGCTTCCCCTTTCCGCCCACGCCCGGTCCGCGGACGACCCCGACGACGCCCTGCCCGAGGTGGTGGTCACCGCCACCCGTCTGCCGGCCATCGTCCACGACACGCCGGGGGCGCGGGTGATCGACCGCGAAGCCCTCGACCGCCGCGGCGCGGTCTTCGCCGCCGACATCCTCGCCGACGTGCCGGGCCTGTCGGTGGTGCGTTCCGGGGCCTTCGGCGGCGTCGCCCAGGTGCGCATGCGGGGGGCCGGGCCGGGCAAGACCCTGACCCTCGTCGACGGCGTGCCGGTCAACGACCCGGCCGAGGTCAACGGCGCCTTCGACTTCGGCGGCTTCGACCTCGGCGACATCGAGCGCATCGAGGTGCTGTCGGGGCCGCAGTCGTCGCTGTGGGGCTCCGACGCCATCGGCGGGGTGATCGCCTTCACCACCCGCGAGACCGACGGACTGGCGCTGGACGTCGAGGCCGGGTCGTTCGGCGCCCGGCGCGGCCGTCTGGCCGTCGGGACCGCGGACGCCGACCGCGCCGTCGGGGCCTGGCTTTCGCACCTCGTCTCCGACGGCATCTCCGCCGCCGATGCTCGCGACGGCGCCTCGGAACGCGACGGCCTCCGCTCCACCACCGCCGGGATCAAGGGCCGCTACGCCTTCTTCCCCTCCATCTCGGTCGACGGAACGCTGCGCTGGACCGACGCCAGGGTCGACCTCGACGGCTATCCCGCCCCCGCCTTCACCCTGACCGACACGCCTGACAGCCAGGCCAGCGAGCAGTGGTCAGGGGTCGCGCGGCTGCGGCTGTCCGCCCTGGGGCTCGATCACCGGTTCAGCCTCGCCGCCTTCGACCTGACCCGCGAGACGGTCTCGGACCTTCCCTCCCTGTTCGACGCCTCTCGCCAGGCGTGGCGCTGGCAGGCGGAAGGCGCCGCCCGCGGCGTCGACTTCGTCATCGGGGCCGAGCGCGAGGATACCGAGGGCCGATTGTCCACCGGCCTGACGGGCGAACTGGGCGCCACCTCGGCCTTCGCCACCGCCCGGGTCGAGCCGGTCGCAGGCCTCAGCCTGACCGGCGCACTGCGCCACGACGCCACCGACGACTTCGGCGCCAGGACCACCGGCCGCCTGTCGGCGGCGTTTGACGCCGGCGCCGGCGTCACCCTGTCGGCGGCCTGGGGCACGGGCTTCAAGGCGCCCTCGATCAGCCAGGCGGTGTGCGACTACTGCTTCTCGTCGCAGCCCTTCCCGGCGCTGCGCCCGGAGACGGCCGAGGGGATCGAGGCGGCGCTGGGCTGGCGTTCGGCCGACGGCCGGATCGAGGGGCGCGCCACCCTCTACCGTCTCAAGGTGGAGGACCAGATCACCTACGTCTTCAACCCGGCCACCTTCGACAGCGTCTACGTCAACATCGCCGAGACCGCGACCGACGGGGTCGAGCTGGAAGGCCGCGCACGGCTGGGCGGCGGCCTCGATCTGACGGTGGCCTATGCGTGGACCGACGCCCGCGACGAGACCACCGGCGACCGCCTGCTGCGCGTGCCCCGGCGCGCCGGCTCGGCCACCCTGGACTGGAGCGGCGAGCGGCTGTCGGCGGCGGTGACGGTGCGGGCGGAGAGCGATCAGGCGGATTCCGACGGCGCCGGCCCGGTGACGCGCGACGGCTTCGTCACCGCCAACCTGAACGCCGCCTGGATCCTGACCGACCGGGTCACCCTCACCGCCCGGATCGAGAACCTGACGGACGAGGCCTATCAGCAGGTGTTCGGCTACGGCGAGCCGGGCCGGTCCGGCTACGTCGGACTCAGGCTGCGCTACTGACGCGGCGGGGGCCGGCGGCGGCGACCGTCGCCGGCTCCAGCTGCAGGGCGGCCCAGTCGAGCCCCGGGGTGGGGGCGTTGGCGGCGGCGACCACGGCGCGCAGCTCGGCGGCCGAGGCCACGCTGGCGATCACCGCCGAAACCTCGGGCAGGCCCATCACATAGGCCAGGGTGGCCTGCATCGGATCGATCCGCGCCTCGGCCAGACGGCGGCGAATGCGCGACAGGGCGTGGGCGTGGCCGGCCATCTCCGGCGGCAGCGGCTCGCCGCTGATGAACAGCAGGCCGTCGGCGAAGACCGAGGTGGCGTGCACCGCCACCCCCAGCCCGGCCAGTTCCGACAACACGCCCGAGTGCTGGACCCGCTGATCGAGAAGGTTGATCGGCAGCTCGACGAGATCCGGCTCGAAGCGGCGCGCCAGCAGGGCGGGACCGTCCTCCAGGGTGGCGCGGAAGCCGATGCGGCGGAACAGGCCGCGCGTCTTCAGGGCCTGCAGCCGGTCCCACAGGGCGCGGCCCTCGGCCCCGGCCAGGTCATCGGCGCTGGACACCAGCAGGGCGTCGCCGCGGGGCAGGCCGAGCCGCTCCAGCGAACGGCGGGCGCGGGCCTCGACCCGATCGATCCCGTCGGTGATCGGCACCGTGCGGACGGTGACCTGGAACGGCGAGGGGAAAGGCCAGGCCTGGCCCAGCCGGCGCTCGCCGTCGCCGTCGGGCCGGGTGGCGACCATGGTCACCCCGCCGTCGGCGGCGGTCTGCAGCAGGAAGCGCAGCGCCTCCTCGCGCGCGCCCGCGGGCAGGGGCGCGTAGGTGTTCACCGCGCGCGCGGGTTCGTGCACGACCGCGACGGCCAGTTTGTCGATCGGAGAGGGCGCGCGATTGGGGAGCACCGCCGGACTGTGACGGTCAAAGTTTAAGGCCCCCCTTCCGAGACCTTGACCGAATCTTACCGCCGGAACGCCGGTTCCCCGTTTTGGGTCAGGCGGCGCCCTGCGCCAGCGCCGCCAGTACGCCCGCGCCATACCGGTCCAGCTTGGTCTGACCGACGCCCGGAATCTGCGCCAGGCGCTCAAGGTCGCCCGGCTCGGCGATGGCGATCTCCAGCAGGGTCCTGTCCTGGAAGATCACATAGGGCGGCACGCGCTGCTCGGAGGCGCGCTCGCGCCGCCAGGCCCTGAGCGTCTCGAAACGGGCCCGGACCTCGGCGTCCATGTTTTCCAGCGCCGCATTGCGGCCCTCGCCGCCGCGCGAACGCTGGCGCGGATTGCCGGAGCGTGTGGCGGGGTCGAAGCGTGGCGGGGCCCGGCGCACCTCGATGGTGCGCTCGCCGCGGTAGACCGCCCGCACCGCCGCCGGATCGCCCAGTCTGACCAGGGGTTTGCCCTCGTTCGGATCCTCGACCAGCAGGCCCTCGAACATCAGGTGGTCGATGACGTCGCGCCAGCCGTTCGGCGACAGGTCGCGCCCCACGCCCCAGGTCGACAGGCCCTCCTCCCACGGCTGGACGTCCCTGGTCTTGCCCAGCAGGTGGTCGACGATCCGGCCGCGGCCGAAACGCTGGTCCAGCCGCTGCACCGCCGCCAGCGCCTTCTGCGCCGCCGTTGTGGCGTCGTGCAGCTGGGGCGGGTCCTGGCAGATGTCGCAGACGCCGCAGGGCTCCGCCTCCGCTTCGCCGAAATAGCGGCGCACCGCCTGCGGCCGGCAGACGGCGCCGTCCAGCATGGCGAACAGCTGGCGCGCCTTCCTGACCTGCACCGCCTTGACCTCGTCGGCCATGGGGCGGCTGTCCAGACGGCGCAGGGTCCAGGCGATGTCCGACGGCCCGTAGAGGGTGACGCCCTCGGCCGGATCGCCGTCGCGTCCGGCGCGGCCGATCTCCTGCCAGTAGGCCTCCAGCGAGCCCGGCGGATCGGCGTGGATGACGAAGCGGACGTCGGCCTTGTCGACCCCCATGCCGAAGGCGATGGTGGCCACCATCACCGCCCCGTCCTCGGCCAGGAACCGCTCCAGCCGGCGGTCGCGGTCGCGGGCGTCCATGCCGGCGTGATAGGCGATGGCGTTGGTCCCGGCGTCGCGCAGGGCCTGGGCGACGCGCTCGCAGCCGTCGCGCGAGCCGCAATAGACCACGCCCGACTTGCCGCGCCTCTGGCGCACCAGTTCGATCACCGCCTCGTCGGTGCGGGCGCGCGAGCCGTTGGCCTTGCGCAGCGCTGACAGCTGCAGGTTCGGCCGCGCGAAGCTGTCGACCACGACATGGGCCTCGCCCAGCCGCAGGGAGCGCACGATGTCCTCACGGGTGCGGGCGTCGGCCGTCGCCGTCACCGCGATCCGGGGCACGCCCGGGAACAGCTCGGCCAGACGCCCCAGGGTGCGGTAGTCCGGGCGGAAGTCATGCCCCCACTGCGACACGCAGTGCGCCTCGTCGATGGCGATCAGCGACAGCGGCAGGTCGTGCAGACGGTCGATCAGGTGCGGCTGGGCCAGTCCCTCGGGCGAGACATAAAGCAGGTCCAGCTCGCCGGCCCGGGCGGCGCGCCATATCTCGGAGCGATCGTCCAGCGAGACGCCCGAATCCAGCCGCGCCGCCGCCACGCCCTGCTGTTTCAGCGCCTCGACCTGGTCGGTCATCAGGGCGATCAGCGGCGACACCACAAGGCCGAGGCCGGGGCGCAGCATGGCGGGAATCTGGTAACAGACGCTCTTGCCGCCGCCGGTCGGCAGCACCGCCAGCACGTCGCGCCCGGCCAGCACCTCCGCGACCACCTCGGCCTGGCGACCGCGGAAGTCGGCGTGACCCCACACCCGCTCCAGCGTGGCGCGCGCCTCCGCCAGGGTCGGCGGGGCGGCGGCGAGGGTCGAGTCGGCGAGCATCGCCGCCTTGTGCCTCATTTGTTCCGGTCTGTGAACGCTCAGCGCGGCTCGACGGTCACCGTCGCCCGGATCGAGTTGGCGATGTAGCAGGCCTCGTGGGCGCGATGGTGCAGATCGTCGAGCGCCGCCGCGTCCGGCCGGGTCTCGCCCGAGAACACGGCTTCGGGCCGCAGCGTCACCGCGGTGATCGAAATCCGGCCGCGGTCGTCGCGCCCCAGCACGGCCGAGGCCTCGTCGCGATAGCGGTCGACCACGAAGCCGTCCTTGCGGGCGTAGGCGAGGAAGAACAGCATGTGGCAGCTGGACACGGCGGCGACCAGCGCCTCCTCCGGGTCGACCGCCGCCGCGTCGGATTGCGGCTCGGGCACGCTGGACGGCGCCGAGGAGGCGCGCACCACCGCCCCGCCGTCGAACCGCCAGTCGTGGGCCCGGCTGTAGAGGTTGTCGGCGAAGGCGTGGCCGTCCCGGCTCCATTCGACGACGGCGAGGTGTTCGCTCATGAGGCGGCTCCCTGACAGACTGGGCTGTTGGTGTAGCCGCGGCCGCCGCCGAAACCCAGTCCTCCGCCTTGATACCGCCCGCGACCCGCCTTATCCCCGAAAGCCATGGCCGCCCCCCTGATCTGCCCGTCGATCCTCGCCAGCGACTTCGCCCGCCTGGGCGAGGAGGTCGCCGCCCTCGAAACCGCCGGCGCCGACTGGGTCCATGTCGACGTCATGGACGGCCATTTCGTGCCCAACATCACCATCGGTCCCGAGGTGGTGAAGGCGCTGCGGCCGCACACGAAACTGCCCTTCGACGTGCACCTGATGGTCGCCCCCGTCGACCCGTGGCTCGAGGCCTATCGCGAGGCCGGCGCCGACTATCTGACCGTCCATCCCGAGAGCGGACCGCACCTGCACCGCACCCTCGGCCGCATCCGCCAGCTGGGCGCCAGGGCCGGCGTGGTGCTCAACCCCGGCACGCCGTTGTCCGTGCTGGAAGAAGTGGTCGACCTGGTCGACCTGGTGCTGCTGATGTCGGTCAATCCCGGCTTCGGCGGCCAGTCCTTCATCCCCTCGACCCTGCGCAAGATCGAGCGCGCCCGGGCCCTGCTCGACGCCGCCGGATCGCCGGCGCGCCTGCAGGTCGACGGCGGCGTCACCGCCGCCAACGCCGGGGCCTGCGTCGCCGCCGGCGCCGACGCCCTGGTGGCCGGCACGGCGGTGTTCCGCGGCGGCCCCGCGGCCTATGCCGACAACATCCGGGCGCTGAAGACGGCCCCGGCGTCGACGGCCTCAACCCCCCCGGCATGAGCCCTCTCGGTCCCTTCGCCCGCATCGAAGCCTCCGGCCCCGCCCCCGGCGAGATTCCGGGCCTGCGCGGCGCGCCGGTGCGGACCCCGGTGCGCTCGACCGAGGCGTCGACCGGGCCGGGCCTGTGGCCCGCCGTGGCCGGCCGGCTGCTGACCCGCCAGCTGTGGATCGAGCTCTACGGCCTGCCCGGCTACGGCCTGACCCTCAGAGGCCGGACCGCCCAGGGCTTCGCCGCCACGCCGCGCGACTTCCGCCCCGCCGACCCCGCCGCCGGCAAGTCGGTGCTGGGCGGGAAATTCGTGCTCGACGGGGCCAGCCTCGAGGCCGCCGCGCCCGACGATCCGTGGAACCGCCCCAGCCCGACCCGCGCCTTCGCCGTCGAGCTGCACGCCTTCGCCTGGCTGCCGTCGCTGATGCTGCAGGGCGAGCGCGGCGCCCGCGAGGCCCTGCGCCTTACCCTCGCCTGGGCGGGCGTGTTCGCCCGCTGGTCCCCCTTCGCCTGGGATCCCGCCATCCTCGCCCGGCGCACCTTCAACCTCGCCTGCGCCGCCCGGCGCATGGGTCAGGTCGCCACCGAGGCCGAGCGGCTGCGGCTGGCCGACCTCCTCGCCCGGCAGGCGCGCCAGCTGCTGCGGCCGCCCGGCGGCGTGGCCGGCACTGCTGAACGTCTGGTCGCAGTCGCCGTGGCCGGTTGCGTGCTGGCCGGCGCCGCCGGGGCCGGGCTGAGGCGACGCGCGCTGCGCGCCCTGCCGGCGGCGCTCGGCCGGACGGTCGGCGACGACGGCGGCCACGCCACGCGCAGTCCGGAGGCGGGGCTGGAGCTGCTGCTCGACCTGCTGACCCTGGAAGACGCCATGGCCCAGCTGTCGGAGCCCGTCCCCGACGCCATGCGGGCGGCGATCCGGCGCCTCACCGAGGCGGCCCGCTTCCACACCCTGCCCGACGGACGCCTCGTCACCCTCCAGGGCGGCGGGCCGTCGAGCGCGGAACGGGTGGCCGCCGCCGTGGCCCATGACGAAATCGATGAGGACACCGCCCCCGCCCCCGCCCCTTCCGGCTCGGTCGGCGGCGTGGCCCGCATCCGCAGTCCCCTGCTCAGCGTGGCCGCCGATGTCGCGGCCCCGGCCCGCGGGGCCTGGTCTGCCGCCGCCTGCGCCCAGCCGCTGGCGCTCGAGATCGTCTGCGGCCGCGACCGTCTGGTGACCGGCTGCGGCTGGACGCCGCGCGCCGCCGACCGCCAGGGGCTTCGCCTCGGACCCGGCCACTCGACCCTGACCCTCGGCGAGACCGCGACCGGCGCCCCGCTCGGCGGCTGGAAGGGCGACCTGCTCGGCCCGCGGCTGATCGCTCGCCCGCTCGACGTCGAGGTCCACCGCCGCGACGGCGAGGGCGCGGTCTGGCTCGAGGCCGAGCACGACGGCTGGGTCGCCGAGTTCGGCCTGCTGCACCAGCGCCGGCTCTATCTCGACCAGCGGCTCGACGAATTGCGCGCCGAGGAGCGTCTGCACCCGGCGCCGGGGCAGAAGGACGTGGTGCGCGCCATCGCCGCCCCCTACGCCGTCCGGTTCCAGCTCGAGCCGGGGGTCCAGGCCTCGCTGGCCCGCGACCGCCGCTCGATCCTGCTGCGCGGCCATTCGGGGCGCGGCTGGTGGTTCCGCACCGACGGACCGGACGTGGCCATCGAGCCCTCGGTGCATATCGACGAGGGCCTGACCCGGCGGTCGCTGCAGATCGTCGTGCGCGGCTCCGCCCGCACCGACTCCGAGACCAAGATCCGCTGGAAGCTCAGCCCGGCCGGCGCCGGCGGCGATCCGACTTGAGTAAGGGCCCGTTGGGGACCATCTGACGGCTTCCGCGTTACGACTGATCCGACACAGGACCGCCATGACCCTCGCCGACCCGTCCACCCCGCCCGACGACCTGATCAAGGAAGGCTCCGACGCCGGCTTCATGGCCGACGTGGTCGAGGCGTCCAGGACCCAGCCGGTGCTGGTCGACTTCTGGGCCACCTGGTGCGGGCCGTGCCGGACCCTGACCCCGATGCTCGAGAAGGCCGTCCGCGCCGCCGGCGGGGCGGTCAAGCTGGTCAAGATCGACGTCGACAAGAACCCGGCCTACGCGGGCCAGCTGCGCGTGCAGTCGATCCCCACCGTCTACGCCTTCGTCAACGGCCAGCCGGTCGACGGCTTCCAGGGGGCCGTGCCGGAAAGCCAGCTGAGGGCCTTCATCGACAAGCTGACCGGCGGCGAGAGCGCCAATTCCGATATCGAGCAGCTGATGGGCATGGGCGAGGAATCGCTGGCCCTGAACGACCTGGGCGGCGCCGCCCAGGCCTTCGCCCAGGTCCTGACCCTCGAGCCCGGCCACGAGGGTGCCGTCGCCGGCATGGCCCGCGTCTATCTGGCCGACGGCGACCTCGACCAGGCCCGCCAGACCATCGCCATGGCCCCGGCCGACTCGAAGAACGCCCAGGTCCAGTCGGTCCGCGCCCAACTGTCGCTCGCCTCGACCGCCCCGACCGGCGCAGGCGCCGAACTGGAGGCGCGCGTCGCCGCCGATCCGTCGGACCATCAGGCGCGCTACGACCTGTCCCTCGCCCAGGCGGCCGCTGGCGATCTGAAGGGCGCCGTGGACAGCCTGCTGGCCATTGTCGCAGCCGACCGCGAGTGGAACGACCAGGCCGCCCGCAAGCAGCTGCTGACCGTATTCGACGCCGCCGGCGCCGCCTCGGATGTCGCCCGCGACGGCCGCCGCCGCCTGTCCTCCATCCTGTTCGCCTAGGGAGCACGCATGGCGCAGGGCTATGTCAGGGCCGCCGACCTGCCGCAGGTCATTCCGGTCTTCCCCCTGCCCGGCGCCCTGCTGCTGCCACGCGGCCAGCTGCCGCTCAACATCTTCGAGCCGCGCTATCTGAACATGATCGATGACGCCATGGCCGGCGACCGCATCATCGGCATGATCCAGCCGCACGGGGGCTCGCAAAGCCTGCCCGGCCTGTCGCCGGTCGGCTGCGCCGGGCAG
>JADGMZ010000358.1 GCA_015234495.1 Brevundimonas sp.
ATCGACGGCACCTGGGCCGCGCCGGCCACCTCGGCGAGGCTGCAGGTGGTCTCCCCGCACAGCGAGCAGGTGGTGGCCACCGTGCCCGAGGGCAGCGCCGCCGACATCGACGCCGCGGTGGCGGCGGCCCGGCGGGCCTTCGACGAGGGGCCCTGGCCGCGGATGTCGCCGCAGGAGCGGATCGCCGTCCTCGAGGTGTTCTCCGGCCTCTACGCCGCGCGCCTGGAGGAGATGGCCGCGCTGATCACCACCGAGATGGGCTCGCCGATCTCCTTCTCCCAGCTGGCCCAGGCCCCCGCGCCGTGGATGCAGATCGAGGCGTTCCTCGCGATCGCCCGCGACTTCGCGTGGGAGGAGACCCGGCCCGGCGCGCTCGGCGCCGACGTCGTCGTACGACGCGAGCCGGTGGGGGTGGTCGCGGCGATCCCGCCGTGGAACGTCCCGCAGTTCACCACCCTCTCCAAGGTCGTGCCCGCGCTGCTGGCCGGCAACACCGTCGTGCTCAAGCCGGCCCCGGAGACCCCGCTCGACACCTACCTGATGGCCGAGCTGCTCGCCGAGGCCGGCGTGCCGGCCGGGGTGGTCAACATCGTGGCCGCGGGCCGGGAGGTGGGCGAGCACCTCGTCGCGCACCCCGGCGTCGACAAGGTCGCCTTCACCGGCTCGACCGCCGCCGGGCGCCGGATCGCCGCGGTCTGCGGCGAGCAGCTCAAGCGGGTGAGCCTCGAGCTCGGCGGCAAGTCGGCCGCGATCGTGCTCGACGACGCCGACCTCGAGGCCACCATGGCCGGGCTGCGGTTCGTCGGGCTGATGAACTCCGGGCAGGCGTGCGTGGCGCAGACCCGGATCCTCGCCCCGCGCAGCCGCTACGACGAGGTCGTCGACGCGCTGGCCCAGACCGTGTCCACCATGCCTGTCGGTGATCCCGAGGACCCGGCCACCGAGGTCGGCCCGATGGTCGCCCGGCGCCAGCAGGAGCGCGTCGAGAAGTACATCGCGCTGGGCCAGGAGGAGGGCGCGCGCCTGGTCGTCGGGGGCAACGGCATGCCCGCCGGTCTGGACCGCGGCTGGTACGTGCGGCCCACCGTCTTCGCCGACGTCGACAACCGGATGCGGATCGCGCAGGAGGAGATCTTCGGCCCGGTGCTCTCGGTGATCGGCTACGACGGGGTCGACGAGGCGGTGCGCCTGGCCACCTCGACCGACGGCTCGACCGCCCCGCTCGACACCTGCGACAGCGCCGCATGGATGCTGGAGATCAGGCCCGGCACCTCGGCCGCCTGAACGTTGTTGTTGCCGACGTAGGCCGACACGATGTCGGCGGTCATCTCGAGCAGTTGCGAGTTTTCTTCCATGCGCGCCTCACCCTGTGATCTGATTGTTCAGCGGAACCTGACGATCGCCCCGTTCGCCGGGTGAATAGAGACGAACATCGATTCACGCAATAGCGTATTCAGAGTCTACGTCTGGCCGCACTTGTCAGACTAGGGCCTCTTTACTCGAAACGCAGATCAGCGGCCGAAGTTTTCCGCCAGCGCCAGCATGGCCGCCCGCTCCGGCGCCGAATAGTCGTCGACCTCGTCTTCCTCGCCTTCCCGGATCGCTCTCAGTAGAGCGGGAGTCAGGGCAGAAGAAAGCGACCAGTTCCAGTAGCGCAACACCGTCTGCGCCCGGTCCACGGCCAGCATGTCATACGTCACCTGCACCCGCTCCCAGGTCGGATCGGGCGCGCCGTCCGCCGTCGTCTCCGGCCGGCGCATCGACCGCCACAGCCCGGTCAGATGGGTCTTGGCCAGCCCCGTAGCCTTGCACAGGATGGCAAGCGGCTCGCCGCTCGCGTCGCCAAGGATCTTGGCTCCGGTGATCGGCTTCACCCCCGCCAGATAGGCGATCTCCGTCGCCACCTCGCGGCTCAGCCCGTCGCGGGCGGCGGCGTCCACCGCCTGCTCCAGGTCGCCGAACGGGCTCTTCTCGATGGCTGCGCGGTTTCTCTGACGCCGCTCGATGAACTGCAGCGCCTTGCGCGACACCGGGTCCTGCCAATTCTCCTCGGCGGCCATGGCGAAGACGTCCTCGACCACCTCCTGCATGACCTCGCGCGATACGGCGAAGCGCTGCAGGATGGTGCGCCGGTCGTCCGGTCCGCACCACCAGAACATCACATAGGCCCCCGACGGCCGCAGCTCCGGCCGCCGCAGCAGATGGGCGCACAGCTGGCGCTCGCTCCGGCTCAGGCTGACCACGCCCTCGACCGCCACCTGGCTCAGTCGCGCGGTGGTGTTGCGCAGCACCGCCTCGATCACCTGACTTTCGCCGAAGCTCAGCAGGGTTTCGGTGACCACCTCCGACAGGCCGCGGCGGCTGGCCATCAGAAAGCGATGATCCATCGTCGCGTCGCGGGCGCAGGCGACCAGGTCGGCGTCGGACAGCGAGGCGCACTGTTCGATAAGCAGGCCGGCGATGTCCGGCTCGTCCCTCAGCAGCATCCGGGCCAGGGCGTTCGGCACCTCGGCCAGGG
>JADGMZ010000359.1 GCA_015234495.1 Brevundimonas sp.
GCAACACCGCGCGGCCCGCGGCCAGCAGCCGATCATACTGTCTGGCGGTCAGCGCGGCGAGGGCGGCTTCAAGCGTCGCCCGGCGCTTGACCTCGACCACCGCCAGGACGCGGCCGCGGCGGGCGAGGATGTCGATCTCGCCGGCCCGCGTTTTCAGGCGGAAGCCGAGCAGCTGATAGCCCCGGCTCATCAGCAGCAGGGCCGCCAGCCATTCGGAGCGGTGGCCCTGGCGATGCGACAGGGCCCCGAGCGCCACCCGCCAGCCGCGCTTGTTTGCCACCACCCTCGGCGCCTTGAGGCGGACGGGGGGGCCGGCGCCCCTCACCGGCCCTGCAGCTCCAGCGCCCTCTTGTAGAGCGGCTTGCGGGGCAGGTTCAGCGCCCTGGACACCTCGGCGGCCGCCTCGCCCGGCGGCAGGCGGGTCAGGGCCTCGGAGAGGGCGGCGTCGGCGTCGGCCGCCGAGGCGGTCTCCTGCTCGCCGGGGCCCACCACGATCACGATCTCGCCCTTCGGCGACTGGCAGCGGGGGTCGGCGGCCAGATCGGCGAGGGTCCCGCGGACGCATTCCTCATAGAGCTTGGTCAGCTCGCGGGCGACGGCGGCGGGACGCGGGCCGAGCACGGCGGCCATGTCGGCCAGGCTGTCGGCGAGGCGGGGACCGCTCTCGAAGAAGACCAGGGTCTGGCGGCCCGGCCGCAGCTCTTCCAGCGCCGTCCGCCGCGCCCCCGACTTCGGCGGCAGGAAGCCGGCGAACAGCACCCGGTCGGCGGGCAGGCCGGCAATGCACAGGGCGGCCAGCAGGCTGGAGGCGCCGGGGACCGGGTGGACCGGCAGGCCCTCGGCGATGGCCGCCCGCGCCACGACATAGCCCGGGTCCGACACCATGGGCGTGCCGGCGTCGGAGACGAGGGCCACCACCGCCCCGTTGCTGAGCCGGTCGACGGCCAGTTCGGCGGCCCGGGCGGAGGCGTGGTCGTCGCAGCGCTCCAGCCGCGCCTTGAGGCCGTAGGCGGCCAGCAATTTGGCGGTCACCCGGGTGTCCTCGGCGAGCACGAGGTCGGCGGCGGCGAGGACGTCGAGGGCGCGCAGCGTCATGTCGCGCAGGTTGCCGATGGGCGTGGCCACCAGATACAGGCCCGGCGCCACGGGACGCGGCGGCGGGGCGGTCGGCGGGAAGGGCGACGGATCGGGCATCCCGCTACAGGGCCTTCTTGTAGCCGAGGTGGCTGGCGACGAAGCCGAGCCGTTCGTAGAAGCGATGCGCCTCCGGACGCTCGCGGTCGGTGGTCAGCTGGACGAGGCCGCAGCCGCGCGCACGGCACTCGGCGATGGCCCATTCGAAGACGCGGCCGCCGAGGCCGGCGCCGCGGCGGCTCGCGGCGATGCGGACGCCTTCGATCTGGCCACGCCACATGCCCTTGCGGGACAGTCCGGGGATGAAGGTCAGCTGCAGCACGCCCACCACCCGGTCGTCGTCCGTGACCACGGCGAGCAGCTGGTTCGGGTCCCGGTCGATGGCCTCGAAGGCCGAGACATAGGCGGCGGCCGGCGGCGTGGCGGGGTCCTCGCGCGTGCGGCCGAGGGGGTCGTCGGCCAGCAGGGCGATGATCGACGGCAGGTCGGGCGCGACGGCGCGGCGGAAGGCGATGGTCCCCATCCGGACAGCATAAAGGGGTCGGGGGGTCAGGTCAGCAACCTTCGCGGCAGGCGGCAGGCAGCAGGTGAAGTCCAAAGTGGGGACTGAAAGTGGTGTGTGTCCCCACTTTGGGGAGGGGAAGGTTTTGCCGCGAGGGGCGGCGGAAATCGAGTCGACAGAGTCGACAGGGTCGACATCCCGCTTGAGGGAATTCAGTGACTTCGCGATTTCGGTCCGGTCGCCCTGGACGGCGACGGGGGTCGAATTTTGCGCGGTGGGGCGGCGACGTGCAGGTC
Organism: Brevundimonas sp.; assembly: GCA_015234495.1. Lineage (GTDB taxonomy): Bacteria > Pseudomonadota > Alphaproteobacteria > Caulobacterales > Caulobacteraceae > Brevundimonas. Next base: position 1,933 of record JADGMZ010000359.1, read on the forward strand.
GGCGCCTGGAGGGGGCGGCGGCTCCTGGACGGAGCGGCGGGGGTTCGATTGTCAAAGACCGGCGTCGGCCGGCCATTGTGCGCCCGCTCTCCCCTCAGGCGGGAAGATCGCACCTGGATAAGATCATGTGGCTGGAAAGGCGGGAGATTTTTCGTCCAGTCCGACTGGAATTCCGCCGATTGCCAGCACTTTCCGGTCAGGTCAGGAGAGCCTTGAGGAGGGCGTCGAGGACGGGGCGGCCGCGGGCGGTGGCGGCGACGTTCGGGCCTGACAGGGCGAGGAAGCCGTCGGCGAGCAGGTCGGCCAGCGGCGGGGCGTCGGGGGTCAGGCCGAGGGCGGCGAGAATCTCGAGCTGCGCGCCCTCGACGGTGCGGAGGCCGAGCAGGATGCGTTCCTCCGCCGCTTCGGTCGGGGACAGGGCGGCGACTTCGCTCCACGGCGTGCCGGCGGCGACGCCCGCGGCGTAGTCGGGGATGCGGCGGCGGGCCACGGTGGCGGTGCGGACGCCGTCCAGGGTCAGGCGGCCGTGGGCGCCCGGGCCAAGGCCGAGATAGTCGCCGCCGCGCCAGACGTGGAGATTGTGCGCCGAGCGGGCGGCGACGCCGCGCGCGTGGTTGGACACCTCATAGGCGTCGAACCCGGCGTCCCCGAGCACCGTCTGGGTGGTCTCGTAGAGGGCGGCGGCGAGATCCTCGTCGGGCGGGGTCCAGGCGCCGCGGGCCACGGCGCGGCCGAAGGCGGTCTCGGGCTCGATGGTCAGCTGGTAGGGTGAGACGTGCTCGAAGCCGAGGTCGAGGGCCTGGCGAAGCTCGCCGCTCCAGTCGGCGACGCCCTGGCCCGGGCGGGCGTAGATCAGGTCGATGGACAGGCGCGGGAAGGCGCGGGCGGCGACGGCGACGGCGCGGCGCGCCTCGTCGGCGGAATGGTTGCGGCCGAGGAAGGCGAGGCTGGCGTCGTCGAGGGCCTGGACGCCCATCGACAGCCGGTTGACCCCGGCCGCCGCCAGGGCCGCGAAGCGGTCGGCCTCGGCGTCGGTCGGATTGGCTTCCAGACTGATCTCGATCGGGCCGTCCGGCGGGAACAGGTCGCGGGCGCGCGCGATCACCGCCCCCACGGCCCCGGGCGCCATCAGCGAGGGCGTGCCGCCGCCGAAGAAGATCGAGGCCAGCCGCCGCGGCCCGGTCAGGGCCGCCTGGGCCTCGAGGTCGGCGAGGATGGCCTCGACAAGGCCGGCCTGTTCGTCCGTGCGGCCGCGATCCCGCACCACGTTGAAGTCGCAGTACGGGCAGATACGGGCGCAGTAGGGCCAGTGGATGTAGAGGGCGAGCAAGGAGTGGCTAGTGGCTAGTGGCTAGTGGCCAGGAGGAAGTAGCACGGCCGATCTGCTCCGGTCGCAGATTGTGCGATCTGTGGGGAGAAGCGTCCCCCAGCACTGGTCACTAGCCACTGGCCACTCCCTCACTCCATCAGCGCCGCCTTCAGCTTCCCGAACGCCAGGGCGCGGTGGCTTATGGAGTCCTTCAGGGCCGGATCCATTTCGCCGAAGGTCCGGTCGTGGCCGTCGGGGACGAAGATCGGGTCGTAGCCGAAGCCGCGGTCGCCGCGCGGCGGGAAGGTCAGGGTTCCGTCGACGCGGCCCTCGACCACCACCGCCGGGCCGTCCGGCCAGGCCACGGCCAGGGCCGAGGTGAACCAGGCGCGGCGGTCGTCCGAGCCGGTCTCGTCCAGACGCTCCTCGACGCGGCGCATGGCGTGGGCGAAGTCCTTGTCCGGCCCGGCCCAGCGCGCCGAGAAGATGCCCGGCGCCCCGTCCAGGGCGGCCACCGACAGGCCGGAATCGTCGGCCAGGGCGACCTCGCCCGAGCGGTCGGCGGCGTGCCGCGCCTTGAGCAGGGCGTTGCCGACAAAGGTGCTCTCGGTCTCGTCCGGCTCGGGCAAATTCAGCTCGCCGGCGGTGACCACCGCGTAATGTCCGTCCAGCAGCGCTTCGATCTCGCGCGCCTTGCCCGGATTGTGGGTCGCGGCCAGCAGGCGCATCCCCTTGATAAGTTTCAACATTTTTTCTCAGGCTCGGCTGTTACGTTTCATTGCACAAGTTTAATATCGTTAAACGATATGTAACGTGATTTCTGGCAAGGCATGGCCTATCTATTATCTCACGAACGGAGGCCGCGACGTTCTTGATCCAAGGCAAAGCCGGAAGATCGTTGCAGCGGCAAACAAGAACCGGGGCATAAACTGCCCCTCTCAGGATAGAGAACGACAATGAGCACCATGAACGCTTCCTACTTCATCGAAAAGGTCGGCCACGGCGTCCTGAACGCCTTCCTGCTCGCCGCCCTGCCGACCGCGCTGATCGCCACCCTCGTCCAGGCCCTGTGATCCTCCTCCTGTTCACCGGAGCTTTGACGATCGGCATGACAAACGCGATGTATAAGACCGCGCGTGGGTTCCAGGAGCCCCGCGCGGCATTCGCGCTCCGACGTCCAGCCTGAACGAGGCCACCGCCATGCGACTCCCGAAGACGACATCGCTCGGGATTCGCACACCCACCCTGCCCCGCCTGAGCCTGGTTTCGATTTCCAGCGTCGCGGGCACGGCCTGCACCGTCGCCTTCTGGGTTCTGACCGTCGGCGCCGTCCTGATTCCCTCCGCCGTCGTCGCCCTGAAGCTGTTCGGCACCCCGGTGGTCACCGCCGGATCCGGCGACGAGGCCATCGTCATCCCCCTGCCCTGGGCCTATGTGCTGCTGGTGGCCACCGCCGCCTTCGCCTATCTGGCCACCTCCGCCCTGATCTTCCGCCTGCTGATCCGCATCGTCGCGACGCTGCGCGTCGGCGATCCGTTCCATCCGCAGAACGTCCGCCGGCTGCACCAGATCGGCGCCGCCTTCGCCACCGTCACCCTCGGCGTCTGGGTCGGCCAGTTCCTCGTCGCCCGCTTCGTGCGCGGTGCCATGTCGTCGCCCAGCCTGTTCGACCTGATCACCCCCTCCTTCGCCGTGGTCATCATCGTGGTCATCGCCGAGGTGTTCCGCGAGGGCGCCCGCCTGCGCCGCGAATCCGAACTGACCATCTGAGCGGCGCGGTGGCCTTCCCGACGTCCCGCGCCCCGGTGTAAGAGAAAGCCGCCATGGCCATCCGCGTACAGCTCGACCGCATCCTCCTCGAACGGCGCATGTCGCTGACCGAGCTGGCCGACCGCGTCGGCGTGACCCTGGCCAACCTGTCGATCCTCAAGACCGGCAAGGCGCGGGCCATCCGCTTCACCACCCTGGACGCCCTGTGCCGCGAGCTGGACTGCCAGCCGGGCGACCTGCTGACGCAGACGCCGGGGCCGCAGGACGCCGGCTCGGACGAGGACCCGGACGGGAACGCCCCCGGCACGACATGAGCCGCCGCGAGGACCTGAGCCCGGAGGATCGCCGCATCTGGGCCCGGGTCGCCGGCTCGGTGACGCCGTCGAAGCCGAAGAAGCCGCTGCGGGTGACGCCGGGGGCCGCAGACATCCCTCCGCCCGCCGCGCCCCTGGCGAAGGGGGCGGCGAAACCCCGGCCCGCCCCGCCGCCGTATCGTCCGCCGGTCAGCGCCCCGGCGCGCGCTCGGGGCACGCCGGAGGAACTGGAGCCGCGCCGCCAGCGCCGGCTGTCGCGCGAGCGCGATCCGATCGAGGCGAAGATCGACCTGCACGGCTATGGCCGCTTCCAGGCCCAGGACGCGCTGACGGCGTTTCTGATGGGTGCGCAGGCGCGGGGCTATCGCGCCGTGCTGGTGGTCACCGGACAGGGACGGCGCGGCGGGACGGGCGTGATCCGCGCCTCGGTGCACGAATGGCTGCAGGCGCCGGCGTTGCGCGGGGTGGTGTCGGGGTTCGCGCCGGCCGCGCGCCATCACGGCGGCGACGGGGCGATGTATGTGACGATCCGGCGGCGTTAGAGCCGCAGCCCCGCCGCCTTCGCCAGCATCTCCAGCGACACCATCGGCCGCGGCCCCCAGTGGGCGATGACTTCCGCCGCCGCCAGCGAGCCCAGCTTGCCGGCGTCCTCCAGCGACAGGCCGCGGGCGAGGCCGAGCAGGAAGCCGGCGGCGTACTGGTCGCCGGCGCCGGTGGTGTCGACGACCTTGTCGACCGGACAGGCGGCGACCTCGACCCGGTCGGCGCCGTTGCGGCCGAACACCACCGAACCGGCGGCGCCGCGGGTGACGGCGGCGGTCTCGACGATGCGGCCGAGGTGGGCGGCGGCGGTGTCGAATTCCTCGGTCTCGAACAGGGCGGCCAGCTCCGCCTCATTGGCGAGGACGATGTCGGCCGAGGCCTCGATGAAGGCCAGCAGCTCGGCGCGCCAGCGGTGGACGACGAAGCTGTCGGACAGGGTGATGGCGACCTTGCGCCCGGCGGCGTGGGCGGCGGCGGCGGCGGCCTCGAACGCGGCGCGGGCCGGAGCCGGGTCGAACAGATAGCCCTCCAGATAGACGATGGCCGAAGCCCCGACGACGGCCGGGTCGATGTCGGCGACGGTCAGCTGGTTGGCGGCGCCGAGGAAGGTGCACATGGTGCGCTGGCCGTCGGGGGTGACGTTGATCATGCACACGCCGGTGGCGCTGTCGGTCAGCGGCGGGGTGGCGAAATGGACTCCGACGGCGTGGATGTCGTGGGTGAAGACCCCGCCCAGCTGGTCGGCGGCGACCTTGCCGATGTAGGCGGCGCGGCCGCCGAAGGAGCCGACGCCGGCGACGGTGTTGCCGGCCGAGCCGCCCGAGGCCTCGACCCCCGCGGCCATGGCGGCGTAGAGGGCGGCGCTGCGCTCGGCGTCGACCAGCTGCATCGAGCCGGGGGTCAGGCCCTGGGCCTCGAGGAAGGCGGGCTCGCAGGGGGCGAGGACGTCGACGATGGCGTTGCCGACGGCGCAGACGTCATGAAGGGGGGCTTGGGTCATCGGCGGCCTTTAGCGAAACCGCCGCGGCGCGTCATCCAAAAACCCATAAGGATGTCTTTATACGATTTTCCGGCCTGGCTATAAGACCGCATGACCCGCATCGCCGTGCTGACGCCCGATCCGTCCGACCCGTCCTACGCCGACCAGTGGCCGGGGGTGCTGGAGCGGCTCGGCGAGGCGCTGGCCCCGGCGGGCGTCACGGTCGAGCCGACGCCGTGGACCGACCATGTCGGGGACGCCTCGGGCCTGGCCGGCCGGCCGCTGGTGCTGCCGCTGATCGTCTGGGGCTACCATCTCGACCATGCGCGCTGGATGAAGGCCTGCGCGACCTGGGCGGCGGCCGGGGTGAGGATGCTCAATCCGCCGTCGGTGATCGGCTGGAACTCCGACAAGGCCTACCTCGCCCGGCTGGCGGAGAAGGGGGTGGCCATCCCGGAGACGATCTGGTCGGAGCGGGCGACCCAGGCCGGGGTGGATGCGGCCTTCGAGCGGTTCGGGACCGGGACGGTGATCGTCAAGCCGCGGGTGTCGGGCGGGGCGTGGAAGACGCTGCGGCTGTCGCGCGGCGAGCGGCTGGCCGACGCGCCCGACGGGCCGGCGATGATCCAGCCCTACCTGCCGGCCATCGAGACCGAGGGCGAGACCTCGCTGCTGTTCTTCGGCGGCGAGCTGAGCCACGTGGTCAACAAGCGGCCGGTGAGCGGCGAGTTCCGGGTGCAGGTGCAGTTCGGCGGCGGCTATACGGCGCTGGCGGCGCCGCCGGCCGGGGCGCTGGCCCTGGCGGAGAAGGCGCTGGCCGCGATCGACGAGGATCTGCTGTACGCCCGCATCGACGTGGCGCGCGGGGCGGACGGCGAATGGCTGCTGATGGAGGCCGAGCTGATCGAGCCGGACTTCTATCTCGGCTCGGCGCCGGAGGGCGGGGCGCGGTTCGCGGAGGCGGTGAAGGCGCGGCTCTAGCCGGCCTGACCCAGCGCCATCAGCCCGGCCCGCGAGGGGCACAGGTCGCTGATCACGCAGGCGCTGCATTTCGGCTTGCGGGCGGTGCAGACGTAGCGGCCGTGCAGGATCAGCCAGTGGTGGGCCTTGGGCAGCCAGTCGTCGGGGACGACCTGGTGCAGCTGGGCCTCGACCTTGTCGGGCGTGGCGGCGTTGGTGAGGCCGAGGCGGTGCGAGACGCGGAAGACGTGGGTGTCGACCGCAATAGCCGGCTCGACGCCCAGTTCGTTGAGCACCACGCTGGCGGTCTTGCGGCCGACGCCGGGCAGGGCCTGCAGGTCGGCGCGGGTCAGGGGGACCTCGCCGCCGTGCCGCTCCAGCACGAGGCGGCTCAGGGCGATGACGTTCCTCGCCTTGCCGCGGTACAGGCCGATGGAGGAGATGAAGGGGATCAGCCCCTCTTCGCCGAGGGCCAGCATCCTCTCCGGGGTGTCGGCGACGGCGAACAGCCGGTCGGTGGCCTTGTTGACGGCGACGTCGGTGGCCTGGGCCGAAAGGGCGACGGCGACGACCAGGGTGAAGGGGCTGGACCAGTTTAGCTCGGTCTTCGGGTCGGGCATGACCCCGGACAGGCGGGCGAAGACCGCCTCCACCCGGTCTTCGTCCGGCGGCCAGCGCAGCACCGGGACCATGGGACCGGTGAGCACGGCGGGGCGTTTCGGCGGGGTCCTGGAGCGGGCCTTGGGCATGGCGGGGAGGTAGCAGACCCCGTCGCCGACCGGGAGGCTCTACCTGGCCGGAGCGGCGGGCATGGCCAGGGCGGCGAGCCCGAGCGCGAGGCCGATGAAGCCGAACCACTGCGGCAGGTCGAACAGCAGCGCCCCGCCGAGGATCAGGAGGCTGACGGTGTGGACCGCGCGGGAGGCGTTGGCTGGCATGGGCTGGGGCTCCTGTTCCGGGCAAGCGTCGCTGTTCGCCGAACAAGGGTCAAGGCCGACCTGCACGCGGCGGGCGCGGAGGTGGCGACAGGGTCGAGGGTTGGCGCGGGCGGCCCGGGGGGCTAGGCACCTTACGACTGTCCCGGAGTTCCCCATGCTGATTCACCTGTCGTCCTGGCCCGAGATCGATGCGCGGCTGAAATCCACCAAGACCGTGATCGTGCCGATCGGCTCGAACGAGCAGCACGGGCCGACCGGCCTGCTGGGCACCGACTGGCTGTGCCCCGAGATCATCGCCCATGCGGCCGAAAAGCAGGACGAGCAGATCGTGGTGGCCCCGACCTTCAACATCGGCATGGCCCAGCATCACCTGGCCTTCGCCGGCACCATCAGCCTGCGGCCGTCGACCTTCATGGCGGCGATCACCGACTGGGTCTCGTCGCTCAACCGGCACGGCTTCGAGCGGATCTATTTCCTCAACGGCCACGGCGGCAATGTCGCCACCATCGAGGCCACCTTCGCCGAGATCTACGCCGAGTGGAGCTTCCTCGAGGAGCGGGCGCCGTTCGCGCTGAAGCTGAAGAACTGGTGGGACCTGCCCGGCGTGCACGGGCTGTGCACGCGAATGTTCCCGACCGGCCACGGCATGCACGCCACGCCGTCGGAGGTGGCGGTCACCCAGGCGGCCTATCCGGAGCGGATCAAGACCGCCGTCCTGGAGCCGAAGATCGCCCCGGTCGGCCCGATCCGCGACGCCCTGGACTACCGCGCCCGCTTCCCCGACGGCCGCATCGGCTCGGATCCGCTGCAGGCCAGCCCGGAAAAGGGGCAGGAGATCATCGACGCCGCCGTTCCCGCCCTGCTGAAGGACGTGGCGGAGTTCTCGGCCGAGGTCTTGCCGTAACCTCGATTGGCGCGCACGGTCGGGAAATGAACCCTGCCCGTGACGCCGCCCGCACCGCCCGCGCCGGGCAAGAACTTCTCCAGGCCTCGAGCGACGTCATCGCCCGCCGGCTGGAGATCGTCGCCGAGGCGGTGCGCGATCCGCTGAAGGCCGATCTGCGCGAACTAACCCTGATGGGCTCCGAAAAGGTCGAGGCGCTGGCCGCCTCGGCGGCGGCGGGGCTGAGCGGGGCGGCGGCGATGGCGGCCAGCGGCGGCGCCGTGGCGGCCCGTGAGACGGCGGCGGCTCAGTCGGCGCTGGCGGCCGTCATGAAGGCGGGACATCCGGCCGAGGCGGCCCTGGCCCAGAGCGCCTGGGCCACGGCGGCGATGGGCCGCGCCGTGCGCGACGGCTGGGCCCTGGGGGCCACGATGCTCAAGCTCCAGGCCGATGCGCTGGCGCCGATCCACAAGGCGGCCGTCGCCAATGCCAAGCGGCTGAAGAAATAGATCTCCCTCCCCGGGACGGGGAGGGTCGTCGGCGCGGAGCGGCGGCGGGGCGGGGGCGGCCCGGCGAGACAGGCCGCGGCCCGCGCTCGCGTCACCGGGGCGTTCCCACCCGGTCGCTGCGCGACCCCCCTCCCCGGGACGGGGAGGGAGAGGGTTAGCGGAAGGGCGGCTCGTCGAAGGCGCGGAGCTTGCGGGAGTGGAGGCGCTGGCCCTCGGCCCTGAGCAGGTCGACGGCCTGGATGCCGATCTGCAGATGCTCCGAGATCGAGCCCTCGTAGAAGCGGTGCGCCTGACCGGGCAGCTTGATCTCGCCGTGCAGCGGCCGGTCCGAGACGCACAGCAGGGTGCCGTAGGGGACGCGGAAGCGGTAGCCCTGGGCCGCGATGGTGGCGCTCTCCATGTCGATGGCCACGGCCCGGCTCTGGTTGAAGCGCTGGGCCGACTTGGAATAGCGCAGCTCCCAATTGCGGTCGTCGGTGGTCACCACCGTGCCGGTGCGCAGGCGCCGCTTGACCTCCTCGCCCGGCGCGCCGGAGACCATCTTGGCGGCGTCGTAGAGGGCCCGCTGCACCTCGGCGATCGAGGGGATGGGGATGTCCGGCGGCAGCACGGCGTCGAGCACGTGGTCGTCGCGCAGATAGGCGTGGGCGAGGACGTAGTCGCCGATGACCTGGCTGTCGCGCAGGCCGCCGCAGTGGCCGATCATCATCCAGGCGTGGGGGCGGGTCACCGCCAGGTGGTCGCAGATGGTCTTGGCGTTGGACGGACCGACCCCGATGTTGACCAGGCTGATGCCGTTCCAGCCCGGCGCGGTGAGGTGGTAGGCCGGCATCTGATGCTTCTTCCAGGCCGCATCCATCACCACCTCGCCCGGATTGGGCGTGTCGGGGGTGATGACCACCCCGCCCGCGCAGACCAGCCGGTCGTAGGGGCTGTCGGGATCGGCCACCTGCTCGCAGGCCCAGCGCACGAATTCGTCGACGTACCGGTTGTAGTTGGTGAACAGGATGTAGGACTGCACGTCCTCGACCGGCGTGCCGGTGTAGTGGCGCAGCCGGGCGAGGGAGAAGTCGGTGCGCAGGCCGTCGAACTGGGCCAGCGGAAAGTCCTCGCCCAGATTGAACAGGCCGTCGGAAATCTCGTCGCCGATGTGGGCCAGGTCGGTGGTCGGGAAGTGGCGGGCGACGGCGGCGGCCTGGCTGCGGTCCAAGACCACGTCGGAGCCGTCCATCACATAG
>JADGMZ010000360.1 GCA_015234495.1 Brevundimonas sp.
GCTGGCCCGGCTTCGCGCCCTGCTGCGGCGCTCGGCCGGCATCGCCTCCTCGACGCTGTCGTGCGGCGGCCTGCGGCTCGACCCCCGCGGCGCGGGGGCCAGCGTCAACGGCGAGCCGCTGCGGCTGACCTCGCTGGAGTACCGGCTGCTGCACTATCTGATGATGCACCAGGGCCGGGTGATCAGCCGGACGGAGCTGGTGGAGCACCTGTACGATCAGGATTTCGACCGCGATTCCAATACCATCGAGGTCTTCGTCGGCCGGCTGCGCAAGAAGATCGGGGCTGACCGGATCGAGACGGTGCGCGGCCTCGGCTACCGGCTGACGCCCCTGCCCGGGGAGAGCGACGAGACGTGAGCGACGGCGCGGGGGGCCCTGTCGAAACTGAAACGGCGAGCGAGGCCCGCGCCTGGGGCCGCTGGTTCGGCCGTCCCGGCCGCAGCCTGACGCGGCGGCTGATCTGGCTGGCCTCGGCGTGGATCGTGCTGGCCCTGGTGCTGACCGGCTGGACCCTGACCAACCAGTATCAGGAATCGTCCCTGCGCCGGTTGGGCAATGTCCTTCTGGACACCATCGACGAGGTGGTGCTGTCGACCAACGCCGCCCCGGACGGCTCCCTGACCGTCGACGAGGTCAAGGACGATCGCACCCTGCGGCCCCTGTCGGGCAAATACTGGGCGGTGGCCGAGCCGGGGCCGGACGGACGGCTGGGTATTCTGGTCCGCTCCCCCTCCCTGGCCGGCGAGAGCCTGACCATTCCCGCCGACCTGCCTGGACGGCTCGCCGCCGCGCGGGGAGCGATGATCAGCTACAACGACCCGGACGGCCTGCGGCGCGGCGGCGAGGGTCCGCTGGGCGCGCCCCTGCGGGTGGCGGCCAGCATGAAACAGCTGCCCGGGCGGGAGGCGCCGGTGGTGTTTCTCGCCGGCATCGACCGATCCAACATCGACCGCGACACCCAGCAGTTCGCCACCTTCACCTGGACGGCCCTGCTGATCCTCGGCCTCGGCCTGGTCATCGCCGTCTTCCTGCAGGTGCAGATCGGCCTGCGTCCCCTCTATGCGCTGCGCAACGAGATCGCCGACGTGCGCAAGGGCAGGGCGGCGCGGATCGTCCGCAGCTACCCGCTCGAAATCCAGCCTCTCGCCGAACAGGTCAACCGCCTGCTCGACCACAACCAGGAGACCGTCGAGCGCCAGCGCACCCATGTCGGCAACCTCGCCCACGCCCTGAAGACGCCGCTGTCGGTGATGCTGGCCGAGGCGGGGGACAAGACGGGGCCGCTGCCGGACATCGTGCGGCGCCAGACCGAGGTGATGAAGGCCCAGGTCGACCACCACCTGCGCCGCGCCCGCGCCGCCGCCCGGGCCCAGATGCTCGGCGAGATCACCCCGGTCGAACCGGTGCTGGACGAGATGGCGGTGATGCTGGAGCGGGTGTTCGGGGACAAGGGCGTGGAGATCGACTGGCGCGCGCCCGAGGGCCTCGCCTTCCGCGGCGAGCGCCAGGACCTGCAGGAGCTGCTCGGCAACCTGATCGAGAACGCCTGCAAATGGGCCCGCCGCCGCGTCCGGGTCTCGGCCGGGGCGACCGGGCTGGGCCAGATGGTGATCGTGGTCGAGGACGACGGCCCCGGCCTGCCGGAGGATCAGCGCGAGGCGGCCCTGCAGCGGGGCTCCCGCCTGGACGAGACCACTCCGGGATCGGGGCTGGGCCTGTCGATCGTGGTCGAACTGACCCGCGCCTACGGCGGCCGGATCTCGCTGGCCGACAGCGAGCTGGGCGGCCTCAGGGCGGTGCTGGAGTTGCCGGCGGCCGAGGCCTGAGCTCCTCGGTAGATAGCGGATATTAACCTCGTCGGCGTCAGCATGCCCGCGACCGGCCAGGGACCGGTCGTGAGGTGTATTCATGTCCGGGCTGTCCGTCGCCCACCGCGTCGCGCTGGCTGCCATGATCGAGCAGGCGTCCGACGCCACGCTGGTGAAGCTGTCATCCGCCGCCGCCACCATCCCCGGCGAGCGGTCGCTGGAGCTCGGCGCCATGCTGGCGGACGAGAGCCTGGACCGCGCCCGCCGGCGCCGCGTCCTCGCCCCCCTGGCGCCGATGTTCCGGCCCCGCGCCGACGGCATCGAGGCCATGACCTTCCCCGCCGCCGTCCTGCCGCGCCTGTGGAAGGCCGCGTCGTCGCGCGAGCCGGCCCTGTTGCCGAGGCTGGACCAGGACGACCCCGACGCGGTGGCCGTGTCCAATCGCATATGCCTCGCCGCCGCCGCCGCCGTTCGCGACCGCCCTGAGAGGGTCTGGCCGCCGGACCTGACGCCCGACCGGCGCGAGCGCGGCCTGGCCGACCTCGCCGCCTGTCTCGACCTGGCCCATCTGGCGCGCCGGGGCCTGCCCTCGATCGAGGTCTGGCTGAAACGGCCCGACGGCGACCAGCTCGCCGAGCTGCGCCTGCTGATCAAGGACTGCGCCGACGTTCATGTCGACGGCGCCCAGAGGGTGCTGGAAATCCTGTTCTCGCACCTCGACGATGCGGTCCTGATCCTGCGCATCATCACCCAGAGCTCGTCCGCCTCGGGGCGGGAGGGTTTCCTCAACGCCTCGGAGCTGGCCGGCTTCGTCGAACGGCTGATCGCCGGCGTCGACACCCGGGTGGCCCGCATCGGGGCCTTCCGGCCGGGCTCGGACCTGGCCAATGTGGATGCGGTCATCGACGACCTGACCTGGTGCGCCAACGTCCTGGGCGAGCTGGACGTCACCCTGACCCTCAATCCGCTCAGCGTCTGGGGCAAGTCGGTGCGCGACGCCCGCGTCAGCATCGCCGGACAGCTTTCCGCCTTCCTGCGGGCCGCCGACCGGGCCGTGGACAAGGCCCTGCCGCTGGAGCGGGTGCAGACCGCCGGGCGGATGACCCGCATGACGCCCCGGCTGGACGCCCCGGTGCAGGGCGAGACGGTGCAGGCCGTCCGGCACCTGCTGAAACTGGTCGGCGCCGTGCGCGGCCCGGCCTCCACCTTCGGCGCCGAGGCCGACCGCCACAGGCTCGTCGAGTCCCTGACCGACCGCCTGGGCGACTATGCGGACCAGGCGCTTCACGCGGTCAATGACGGCGAGGCGGAGGACCCGGTCAACGCCCTGCGCCTGGTCGAGCTGGCCGCCCGCTGCCTCGATCTGATCGCCGCCCGTGACGCCGCCCGCACCGTGCGTCGCCGCGCCGCAGTGGCCGGGGGGGCCAAAGGCCGGTCGAAACCCTCGTCGCGGGCCGCCTGATCGGCTACATCGCCGGTCCATGACGATCTTCTGGATCATGACCGCCGTGATGGCCGCGCTTGCAGGCCTGCTGGTGCTGGCCGGCGCCCGTCGCGGCGTCGACCTGGCCGAGCCGGTCACGCCGGTGACCGCCTCGGCGGAACTGGCCGAGCTGGACCGGTTGAAGGCCCGCGGCCTGCTGGACGAGGCGGCCTGGACCGCCGCCCGCACCGAAGCGGGCCGTCGCATCCTCTCCGCCCGCCGTGACGCGGCCCCGGTCGTCGCCGGCGCAAGCGACCGCCTCTGGGTGCTGGGCGGGGTGTTCGCGGCCGCCGCCGGCGCGGTCGGCCTCTACGTCTTCGCCGGCGCGCCCGGACTGCCCGACCAGCCGTTCGAGCGGCGCGTCGACGAATGGGCCGGACAGCTCGACAGCCTGCAGCCGCCGCAGGTCGCCGCCGTCGTCGCCCGCGCGGTGAAGGAGCGTCCCGACGACGTCGAGGCCCTGACCATGCTCGGCGTGGCCAGGTCCGAGGCCGGCGACCCGATCGGCGCCGTCTCGGCCTTCCGCCGGGCCACCGCCCTGCGCCCGGACGACGCCCTTGGCTGGACGCGGCTGGGGGTCAGCCTGGTGCGCGCCAACCGCGGCGCGGTCAGCGGCGACGCCGAGGCGGTCTTCCGGCGGGCGCTCGAGATCGACCCCGATCAGCTCGCCGCCCGTTACTTCCTTGGCGACGCCGCCCTGTTGCGCGACGACAAGGCCGCGGCGCGCCAGATGTGGTCCCCGCTGATCGCCGGCATGGCGCCGGGCGATCCGGCGCGGGCCGAGATGGTGATGCGGCTGGAAGGAGCCGGTGAATGAGCTGGTTGCCGAAGTCGCCCAAGGCGCGGCGCCGTCTGTGGGTGGTGGCCGCCGTGGCCCCGGTCCTGGCCCTGGCCGTGGGCCTGTCGCTGTACGCCATGCGGGACAATGTGACCTTCTTCTTCTCCCCGTCCGAGGCCACGCCCGAGAAGGCGCCGGCCGGACGCGTGGTGCGCTTGGGCGGTCTGGTCGAGACTGGCAGCGTGACGCGCGACGGTGCGGGCCAGGTCCTCTTCGCCGTCACCGACAATGTCGCCACCACGCGGGTGGTCTATCGCGGCGACCTGCCCGACCTGTTCGCCGAGGGGCAGGGGGTGGTGGCCCAGGGCGCCTTCCAGCCCGACCGCAGCTTCCGCGCCACCCAGGTGCTGGCCAAGCACGACGAGACCTATATGCCGCGCGAGGTCGCCGACAGCCTCAAGGAAAAGGGCGAGTGGCGGCCGGCTGACGGCGCGGACGCGTCGTGATCGTTGAAACGGGCGCCTTCGCCCTCATCCTCGCCCTCGTCCTCGCCGCCCTGCAGACCGTGCTGGCCGTGGCCGGCCGCCTGCGCCGCAGCCCGGTGCTGGCCGGGGCCGCGACCGGCGCCGCCATCGGCGCGGCCCTCGCCGTGGCTGTGGCCTTCGCCGTCCTGATCCAGGCCTTCGCCGGATCCGACTTCTCGGTCTCCAATGTCGCCGCCAACAGCCACACCGACAAGCCGATGCTCTACAAGGTGGCCGGCGCCTGGGGCAGCCACGAGGGCTCGCTGGTGCTGTGGTGCCTGGTGCTGACCGGCTTCGGCGCGGCCCTGGCGCGGGCCCGCAACCTGCCCTTCGGCCTGAAGACCTCGGCGGTGGCGGCGCAGGGGTTTCTCGGCCTGCTGTTCCTCGCCTTCGCCGTCTTCACCTCCAATCCGTTCGCGCGCCTGGATCCCGCCCCCTTCCAGGGCGCGTCGCTGAACCCGCTGCTGCAGGACCCGGCGCTCGCCTTCCACCCGCCCTTCCTTTACGCCGGCTACGTCGGCTTCTCGGTCTGTTTCTCCCTGGCCGTGGCCGCCCTGGTCGAGGGACGGGCCAACTCCGCCTTCTGGCCGGCCTGGGGCCGCTGGGTCCGCCCGTGGGCGCTGGCCAGCTGGGCCCTGCTGACCGCCGGCATCGCCCTGGGCGCCTTCTGGGCCTACTACGAGCTGGGCTGGGGCGGCTGGTGGTTCTGGGATCCGGTCGAGAACGCCAGCTTCATGCCGTGGCTGGCGGGCGCCGCCCTGCTGCACTCGGCGGTGGTCACCGAGCGGCGCGGGGCGCTGGCGGGCTGGACGACCTTCCTCGCCCTGCTGGCCTTCACCCTGTCGATGCTGGGGGCCTTCCTGGTGCGCTCGGGCGTGCTGACCAGCGTGCACGCCTTCGCGGTCGACCCGGAGCGCGGACTGATGCTCCTGGCCATCCTCGGTCTGACCGGCGGGGCGGCCTTCGGCCTGTTCGCCTGGCGCGCGCCCCAGCTGAAGGGCGGCGGCATGTTCGCTCCGGTCAGCCGCGAGGGCGCGCTGGTGCTCAACAACCTGTTCCTCACAGCGGCCTGCGCCACGGTCCTGCTCGGCACCCTGTATCCGCTGATCCTCGAGGCGGCCAACGGTTCGACCATCTCGGTCGGCCCGCCCTATTTCGCCCTGACCTTCGTGCCCCTGATGGCGGCGGCCTTCGTGATCCTGCCGGCGGGGCCGCTGCTGGCGTGGAAGCGCGGCGACCTGCCCGGCGTGCTGCAGAGGCTGGCGGTCGCCGCCGGCCTCGCCGTGCTGGCCGCCCTCGTCGCCTGGGCGGTGTTCGAGCCGCGCAAGGCGCTGGCGGCCGCGGGCGTGGGGCTGGGCGCCTGGCTCATCCTCGGCGCCCTGGCCGAGACGGCGGAGCGCACGCGACTGTTCCGCGCGCCCGTGGCCGAGACCCTGCGGCGGGCGCGCGGCCTGCCGCTGGGGGCCTGGGGCATGACCCTGGCCCACGCCGGCCTCGGCGTCTTCGTGCTCGGGGCCGTGGTCGAGACCAGCTACCGGGCCGAGGCCGCCCGGCCGATCGCCGTCGGCGAGGTCGTCGAGGCCGGTCCGTGGGCCGTGCGCCTTGACGGGGTGCAGATGGTCGAGGGGCCGAACTACCTGGCCGAACAGGGCCGGCTGACCGTCACGCGCCGGTCCGGCGCGGCCCCGAAGACGGTTACCGCCGAGCGCCGCTTCTTCCCGGCGGGCGGCCAGACGACCACCGAGGTCGGGCTCGACTTCCGCGGCCTGGACGACGTCTATGTGGTGCTGGGCGAGCGCGCGCGGACCGCGGCGGGCGAGGCGGCGTGGAACGTGCGGGTGTGGTGGAATCCGTGGGCGCGGCTGATCTTCTTCGGGCCGGCTCTGATGGCGCTTGGCGGGGTGCTGTCGCTGATGGACCGGCGGCTGCGGCTGGCGGTGGGACGGAGGAGGGCGGCGGCATGACTCCTCCCACTTTCCGCTCATCCCGGCGAAAGCCCAGTCCTTTGGGTGAAGGCTGGACTGGGACTGACGCGTCAAAGCCGGTCCGGAACCACTGGCGTCTCGCTGGACAGAACGGGGTCCCGGCTTTCGCGAGGATGAGCGGTTGGTCTGGCTGGCCGCTCCTTCTGACCGCGTGCCTGTTGTTCCTGATCGCCCTGCCGGCCCTGGCGCAGGAGCCGCCGCCGGCGCCGGACCGGCCGCTGCCCGACGCCGCCCAGGAAGCGCGCGCCCAGGCCCTGTTCGACCGCATCCGCTGCGTCGTCTGCCAGCACGAGGCCATCGCCGACAGCCCTGCGGTCATCGCCGCCGACATGCGCCAGCTGGTGCGCGAAGAGATCGCCGCCGGGCGCTCGGACGCCGAGATTCGGCAGGACCTGGTCCGCCGCTACGGCGATTTCGTCCTGTTCCAGCCGCCCGTGCGCCTGGCCACCTGGCTGCTGTGGTTCGGCCCCGTCGCCCTGCTGGCGGGCGCCCTGGCCCTGTTGCTGTTGCGCTCGCGTCGGCGTCGCCCCGAGGCGGCGCCGCTGACGGCCGAGGAAGAGGCGCGGCTGGCCGATATCATCGCCGCGGCCGATCTTCGTCCCGATCCTGACGCAAAGCCGTCTGACCACTAGGGTCGGCAAGAACCCATCCGCGGGCTGTAACGTTGGCCTCGGAGACCGCGGCCCTATATTGATGGACCAGACGGGCGTTCACGCCCGAGGAGAGGATCGTACGAAACCCGATGATGAAGCGTAAGGAATTCATGCTGGGGGCCACGTTCGGCCTGGTTCTCGCGGCCGGCGCCACCGCCGGCGGCGTCATCGACTGGCCGACCGCCAACGCAGGGCCGGTCTCTGGCGTGTCCGGCCGGGTGACGGCCAATCCGGGCGGCGCCGGCCTGTTCGCCCCGCCGCAGGGCGCGCCGCTCAGCTTCGCCGACATCTTCCAGCAGGTCGCCCCGGCGGTGGTGCAGATCAATGTGAAGACGCGCATCGAAGTGCCCGCCAGCGGCCTGATCCAGGTTCCGGGCCTGCCGTTCCCGATCCCTGCGCCCCGCGGCGAATCGAACGAGGAAGGCATCACCGGTTCCGGCGCCGGCTCCGGCTTCTTCATTTCCGCCGACGGCTACGTGGTCACCAACAACCACGTCGTCGCCGATGCGACCGAGATCGCCGTCGTCCTCGCCGACGGGCGCGAACTCGAGGCCAAGGTGATCGGCCGCGACCCCGCGACGGACCTGGCCGTGATCAAGGTCGACGGATCCGACTTTCCCTTTGTCCAGTTCGAGGAAGAGGCCCAGCCCCGCGTCGGCGACTGGGTGATCGCCGTCGGCAACCCGTTCGGGCTCGGCGGCTCGGCGACCGCAGGCATCGTCTCCGGCACCGGACGCCAGAACATCGATCCCGATTCCACCACAGGCTACGTCGACTTCCTGCAGATCGACGCCGCCATCAACACCGGCAATTCCGGCGGGCCGACCTTCGACATCTATGGCCGCGTGATCGGCGTGAACTCGGCCATCTACACCCAGACCGGTGGTTCGGTCGGCATCGGTTTCGCCATTCCGGCCACCGTCGCCAAGCCGATTACCGAACGCCTCATCCGCGAGGGCAAGATCGAGCGCGGCTACGTCGGCCTGACCCTCACCACGCCCGGCGCCGCGGATCTGGAGGCCTATGGACTGCCGCGCGACACCGGGGGGGCCATCGTCACCGAGGTCACGCCCGGCGCGCCCGCCGATCGTGGCGGCGTCGAGATCGGCGATCTCATCACCGCCATCGACGGCAAGCCGGTGAAGGACAGCACCGAGGCGACGCGGGTCGTCGCCGCCGTGACGCCGGGCTCCACTATACGGCTGAACATCAATCGTGGCGGACGCCAGGTCAGCGCCAACGTCCGGTCCGGCACCCGCCCGTCCGAGGAAGAGCTGCGACGAGGCGTGCTGGGAGCGGACGGTGATCCGTCGGCCGAGGGGCCCGCCGCGGGCTCCGGAGCCGCGGCCGTCGAGGGCGTCAGCGTCACCTCTCTGACCCCCGCCCTGCGCCAGCGCTATCGCCTGCCGTCGTCCGCCTCGGGCGTCGTCGTCACCGATGTCGCGCGCGGCACCCCCGCCGCCCGGCTTGGTCTGGGTGCGGGCATGCTGATCACCCATGCGGACCGGCGTCCGGTCTCGTCGGCGGCCGAGCTGCGCGAGATCGTCCAGGCGGTGCGCTCCTCCGGCCGGCCGGGCGTGGTTCTGTTCGTCATCCAGGCGGGCGGATCACAGCGCGTCCCGGTCCTGCTGGAGTTCGCCGAGGATTGAGAACGATCCTGAACAAGCCTTAACTGCCCGGATCGCCGCCGATGCGCTAACATCGGCGGCGATTTGCATTCGAGGGGCTGATTCCATGCGCATTCTGGTGGTCGAGGACGACGCCGAGGCCGCGACCGCCATGGTCCGCGGACTGACCGAGGCCGGGCACGAGCCGACCCACGCCGTCGACGGCGCCTTCGGCCTGCTCGAGGCCCAGAAGGGCGGCTATGACGTCTATGTCGTCGACCGCATGATGCCCCGGCTGGACGGCATCGGCATGGTCGAGACCCTGCGCAAGGACGGCGACCAGACCCCCGTCCTGTTCCTCTCGGCCATGGGCGAGGTCGACGACCGCGTCGCCGGCCTGAAAGCCGGCGCCGACGACTATCTGGTCAAGCCCTACGCCTTCTCGGAGCTGATCGCCCGCGTCGAGGCCCTGTCGCGCCGCCGCGAGACCGGCTCGGTCGCCACCATGCTCAAGGTCGGCGACCTCGAGATGAACCTGATCGCCCGCACCGTGCACCGCGCCGGCCAGGAGATCGACCTGCAGCCGCGCGAGTTCCAGCTGCTCGAATTCCTGATGCGCCACGCCGGCCAGTCGGTGACCCGCACCATGCTGCTGGAGAAGGTCTGGGAATATCATTTCGACCCCCAGACCAACGTCATCGACGTTCACATCAGCCGCCTGCGCGCCAAGATCGACAAGGGCTTCGACCACGCCATGCTGCAGACGGTCCGCGGGGCGGGGTACCGGCTGGAGGCCTGACGCCTCCGCATGAAACTCCCCTCCCTCCTTCGCCGCACCCCCTTCCGGCTGACGCTGCTGTTCCTCGCCCTGTTCGCGGCGGCGGCCAGCGCCATCCTGGCCTATGTCTATTTCGCCTCGGCCGCCGAGGCGCGGGCCAAGGCCGAGCGCGACGTCAGCGCCGAGACCCGGGTGCTGACCGGCATCTACGAGGCGCGCGGCGTCGAGGCCCTCAACATGGCCCTGATCGACCGCACCCTGCGCGACAGCACCTATCTGTACCTGCTGACCGATGAGGGCAGCGGGCTCAGCACCGGCTCGCTCAGCGTGCAGCCGATCGCCGAACTGACCGGCCGGTCGGAATGGATCACCTTCCCCTTCACCGAAACCGACCCCGACGGGCGGGTGACCCGGCCGCAGGTGCGCGGCGTGCAGATGCGGCTCTCGGGCGGCGAGACCCTGTTCGTCGGCAAGTCGCTCAGCGACACCGAGGCCTATCTGGCCCGCCTCACCCAGGCGCTGTGGGGCGCGATGGGGATCGTGCTGCTGCTCGGCCTGGCCGGCGGCGTATTGGTCAGCCGCAACCTCGAGCGGTCGATGGGCCGGCTCAACAGGGTCGCCACCGCCGTCCAGGAAGGCGACCTCAAGGCCCGCTTCCCGGTCCGCAACGCCGGCGACGAACTGGATGAACTGGGGGCGGGGCTGAACACCATGCTGGACCGGCTGGAGGGCTCCATGGCCTCGATCCGCCACGCCGGCGACGCCATCGCCCACGACCTGCGCTCGCCGCTGACCCGCATGCGGGCCAAGCTGGAGGTGTCGCTGATCGACGCCGAGGCCGGCAGGATCGACGGCGTCGACGCCCTGCAGCTGGCCCTCGACGAGGCCGACAACCTGCTCAAGACTTTCAACACCGTGCTGGCCATCGCCCGGCTGCAGGCGGCGGCCGGGCATACGCCCGATCCGCAGCGGTTCGACGCCGCCGAACTGGCCGCCGACATGGCCGAACTCTACGAGCCGGCCAGCGAGGACAAGGGGCTGGAGTTCTCGGCCGAGATCGAGCGCGGCCTGATGATCGAGGCCAACCGCCCCTTCCTCGCCCAGGCCCTGGCCAACGTCATCGACAACGCCATCAAATACACCCCGAGCGGCGGCGCGGTGATGCTCCGCGCCCGGCGGCGGTCGTCGGGCGAGATCGAGTTCTCGGTCACCGACACCGGGCCGGGCGTCCCCGAGGGCGACCGCGGGCGGGTGCTCGACCGTTTCGTGCGCCTCGACAACAGCCGCAGCGAGCCGGGTTCGGGCCTCGGTCTGTCGCTGGTCGGAGCCGTGCTCGAGGCCCACAGCGGCCGGGTGCAGCTGGACGAGGGGCCGGGCGCCTACGGCGGCTTCGGCCCCGGCCTGCGCGTCGCCCTGGTGCTGCCGCCGGCGGAAAGCGCGTGAGCGAGGCCC